>DATNCU010000442.1:0-11905 GCA_035607145.1 Thermoanaerobaculia bacterium | reverse complement strand
CGACGACGTCGGCCGGCGGCTCGAGGATCGAGCGCCGCACGTAGCTGGCGTCGGCGACCACCGTCTGCCCGCTGCTGAGCTGCACCGGCTTGCCGAAGACGCCGCGCAGCGAGGGCGCGCGGCCGCCGCCCGACTCGACGTGGCAGGTGTTGCAGCCGATGGAGGCGAAGAGGTCGGCGCCCGCCGCGGCCGGCGCCTTGTCGGCCTGCGCGCCGCCGGCGAGCCAGTGCTCGTAGTCCTCCGGCGTCATCACCTCCACCCAGCCCACCATCCCGGAGTGCTGGGTGCCGCAGTACTCGGCGCAGAAGAGGTGGTAGGTGCCGGGCTTGGTAGCCTCGAACCAGAGTGTCGTGTAGCGCCCCGGCACAACGTCCATCTTGGTGCGGAAGGCGGGGAAGTAGAGGCTATGGAGGACGTCCTCCGAGATCATCTCGACGCGGATCGGCTGGCCGGTGGGAACGTGCAGGGAGTTGATCTCGCGCTGCCCCTCGGGGTGCTGGAAGCGCCACATCCACTGCTTGCCGGTGGCGGTGAGCTCGAGCGCGTTGGCCGGCGGCTCGACCTGCAGGAAGAACACCCGCGCGCCCCAGAAGAAGAGGAAGAGGACGATGCCGAGCGGGATGATCGTCCAGGTCACCTCGAGCAGCATCGAGGCGTGGAAGCTGCCGCCCACCTCGTCGGGCGAGCGGCGGCGATAGCGGATGGCGCAGTAGACCACCGAGGCGGCGATGAGCAGCGAGAAGAAGGCGCTCATCGCCACCAGGAAGACGTAGAGGGCGTCGACCTGGCCGGCCATCGTCGAGGCCGCCTCGGGGAAGAGCGGGAAGCCGGACTTCATCTAGCTGGCGACCTCCGCAGCGAGGCGTCCGCGGCGCTCCTGCCGCAGCATGTAGGCGATGAAGGCGCCGAGCGCCAGCACGGTGACGATGGCGCCGATGCGCACCAGCCGCATGGTGAGCAGCGTGTAGCGGCCGGTGGCGGCGTCGTAGTGGAAGCAGTAGAGCAGCACCTGGTCGGCGACGGTGCCGAGCTTGCCGCTCGAGGCCTCGACGAGGGCGAGCCGCAGGTCCTTGGGCGCCGGCTCGGTGGTGTAGAGGTAGCGGGCGACCTTGCCCTTCGGCGTCGCCATCACCAGCGTCGAGGCGTGCACGAACTGCCCGCCCTCGGCCTTGTAGCGGAAGCCGATGGCGCGGGTGAGGGCGGCGATCGTGCGCTCGTCGCCGGTCAGGAAATGCCAGCCGGCGTCACCGCCGGCGCGGCCGAAGGTGGCGAGCGCGTCGGCCTTCTTGCGCTGCGCGTCGGCCGGCCTGTCGCGCGGGTCGAAGCTGAAGACGACGAGCTCGTAGTCGGTCTTGGCGCCGAAGGTGAGCATGCGCAGCGAGCGCGCCAGACCCTCGAGCGCCAGCGGGCAAAGCATCGGGCAGCTGTAGTAGACGGGCACCAGCACCACCGGCTTGTTGTTGCCAAAGTACTCGGCGAGGCGCACCTCGCGGCCGGTCTCGTCGTGGAAGCGGAGGTCGAGCGGCAGCTGCTTGCCGACTTGGCGGTCGATGCCGACGTCGCGCAGGGCGCGCGGCAGCACCGAGGCCGCGGGGTCGTCGGCGAAGAGCGGCGTCGCAAGCGCGAGGAGCGCAGCGGCGGCGACCGCGGCGAGCCCGGCGTAGCGGCGGACGCTCATCGGTGCGCCTCCGGCGAAGCAGCGGGCGCAGGGCTGGGCGCGGGCGTTGCGGCGACCGCAGCTGCGGCGTCGACAGGCGCCGTCCCGACCGGCGGCACGGTCGCCGTCGCAGCCGGCGCCGGCGTAGGCGCCGCGGCTCGCGTCGGCAGACCGCGCTGCGCCACGATCTCGATCGCGCGCTCCACCGGAATGTGGGCGACGCCGGCGGTCTGGTCCACCCAACCGTAGGTCTCCAGCCGCTCCTTCTCCTCGCGCCGCACGCGGTCGAGCTCGCGCTCCGGCCGCGCCAGCAGCTTGGCGCCCTCGGCCGGCGGCGCCGGCGCCACCAGCGGCGCGGAGCCCGCCGCCGCCTCCGCCCGCCAGCTGACGAAGCCGCGCAGCAGGAAGAACACTCCCACGCCCGAGAGCAACGCGATCACCAGCAGGCCGACGCCCATCCAGATCAGCTGGTGGTACTGGATCTCGCGGTCGAACTCCACCGACTCGTGGGGCGGCTCGTACGGCGCCTCGTGCGCGTGCGCGTAACCCGGCGCCGGCGCCTTGCCGGTGCCGTGGGTGCCGGGGGGACGGGGCTCACTCATGGGCGAGCACCTCCGGCAGGAACGGGTCGCCGACCGGCAGCAGCGGCCGGCCGGCGAGCTGGCGCAGGTAGTACCAGACGAAGATGCCGCCGATGCCGACCAGCGCGGCGAGGTCGATCCACAGCCCGGCCCAGACGCTCGCGTGCGAGCCGCCGCCGTGCCGTACCGCCTGCAGCGTCGGCGCGACGTTCCAGAAGTAGTCGAGCCAGCGCATGGCGATCATCCACACTGCCACCTTGACGAGAGTGGCGCCGCGGCGCTTGACGTCGGCCGAGAGCAGGACGAGGAAGGGCAGCACGAAGTGGCCGAGCACCAGCACGGCCGAGACGATCCCCCAGCCGCCGTGGGCGCGGCGCAGGTAGAAGGGGATCTCCTCCGGCAGGTTGCCCGCCCAGATGAGCAGGAACTGCGAGAAGGAGAGGTACGCCCACAGCATGGTGAAGGCGAAGAAGAGCTTGCCGTAGTCGTGGAAGTGCTGCGGCCGCAGCACGCCGGCCATCGGCGCGCGCTGGCGCAACCAGTTGGCGACGACCACCGAGAAGGTGAGCGCCGAGAGCCCGAGCCCGGCGAAGAACCAGAGGCCGAAGAGGCTCGACTGCCAGTGCGGGTCGAGCGACATCAGCCAGTCGATCGCGGCGAAGCTGCCGGTGAGCGCGAGCGCCAAGAAGCCCGCCGCCGAGACCCCCTGCATGCGCCGGAACAGCGCCGGGTCGCCGGTCTCGTCCTGCCGCCGCGACCAGCCGGTCAACAGCCAGGCCAGCGCGATCCACACCGCGAAGTAGAAGACGGCGCGACCGATGAAGAACGGCACGTTGAGGTAGGGCGCCTTCTGCTGCAGGAGGTGGTTGGCGGCGACCACCTCCGTGTGGCTCCACTCGAACAGATCGTGGATGCCGGCGAGCACCGGCAGGAAGAGCACCACGAGCAACGGCAGCGTGCGCGCGCCGGCCTCGAGCGGCCGGCGGATCATCAGCCCCCAGGCGCCGTGCGAGAGCTGGTGCAGCATGGCGAGTCCGAGGCAGCCGAGGGCGACGCTCAACCACAGCAGCCACGCCACCAGCCAGGACTGGAAGAAGTGCGGGCGGTCGACGAAGAAGCCCAGCGCGGTGACCGCCAGGCCGACGCCGCCGGCGATGAGGAACGGCGCCTGCAGGCGGCGCAGCTCCGGCGGCGGCGCGAAGGAGTCGGCGGTGAGCGGTGGGTTGCTGGCCATGCGGTTCGTCGTACGTCGTGGATCGCGGCTCAGTGGTGCGCCGGCTCGCCCTCGGTCGCCGGTGGCGACGCGGCGCCAGTCGCGGCCGCCTCGACCGCCGCGCGGTCTGCCGGCTCGAGGTCGGCGAGGTGCGCCCGCTGCGACAGCTGCAGGGCGCGTACGTAAGCGGCGATCGCCCAGCGGTCCTCGGGCGGGATGGCGGCGGCGTAGCTCGGCATGACGCCGAAGCCGTGAGTCATGACGTCGAAGTAGTAGCCCACCGGCGAGTCGCGCAGGCGGTCGTCGTGGAAGGAGGGCGGCTGCTTGAAGCCGCGCCGCACCGCCATGCCGGTGCCGTCGCCGAGGCGGCCGTGGCAGGGCGAGCAGAAGACGTCGAAGCGCCCGCGGCCGCGGAGCAGCAGCTCGCGCGACGCCGGCACCGGCAGCTCGGCGACGACGTTGCCCGCCGCGTCCTTGCCGGTGGTGAAGGCGACGTCCTCGCCGAGGTGGCCGCGCGCCACCGTGCCCTCGGGCAGCTGCCGCGAGGCCATGCCGTCGGCGAAGAACTTCGACGCCTCGAGCGGCTCGTAGCGCGGCTGGTCGTGCATGTCCTGGCGGCAGCCGAGCGCCAGCGCGGCGGCAGCGGCCAGTGCGAGGGCGAGATCGCCACGGCGGCTGCGCCGCCTCGCGATGGCAGGGCCGCTAATACTCCACCTCCGAGACTTCCGTTGGCCCTTGCGACTCCAGGAACTGTCGCGTGCCCTCGGCGTGGAACCGCGGGTCGGTCGCCTCGATGCAGAGGAAGTAGCGGTCGCGCGAAGCGGCGGAGAAGCGCGGCAGGTTGAACACCGGGTGGTACGGCGTCGGCAGCCCGTTCAGCGCCAGCATCCCCAGCACCGCGGTGAGCGATGCGAAGAGGATGGTCATCTCGAAGGTCACCGGCACGAACGCCGGCCACGACAGCACCGGCTTGCCGCCGATGTTGAGCGGGTAGGCAAGGGCGTTGACGTACACCTGCAGCCCCAGCCCCGCCAGACAGCCGATGATCCCGCCGCCGAGCACCATCATCGGCAGCTTGCTGTGGTGGTGGCCGAGCGCGTGGACCAGCTCCTCGATCGGGTAGGGGGCATAGGCGTCCATCTTCCGGTAGCCCGCCTGGCGGCTCTTCTCGGTGGCGGCGATGAGGGCGCCGGGAGTTTCGAACTCCGCCATCAGCCCGTACAGGCGCCCGCCGCTATCCTGCGAGCTCACGGCTCGACGCTCCCGGCTACGGCGCCCGGCGACGACTCGACGCCCCGCGCCTCGGGCACCAGCGTGCGCATCTCGAAGATCGAGATCATCGGCATGAAGCGCACGAAGAGGAACAGCAGGGTGAGGAAGAGGCCGATGGTGCCGACGAAGATCCCCCAGTCCCAGATCGAGCCGTGGTAGATGCCCCATGACGAGGGCAGGAAGTCGCGGTGCAGGCTCGCCGGGATGATGATGAAGCGCTCGAGCCACATGCCGACGTTGATGAACATGCAGACGGTCCAGACGCCGACCGGCGAGACGCGTACCGACCGCCACCACAGCGCCTGCGGCGCGATGACGTTGCACAAGAGCAGCGCGTAGTAGTGGAACCGGTACGGCCCGAAGAGCCGGTTCCACATCATGAAGGTCTCGTACTGGTTGGCGCTGTACCAGGCGGTGAAGGCCTCGATGCCGTAGCCATAGGCGACGATCAGCCCGGTGGCGAGCATCACCTTGCCCATGTTGTCGAGGTGGCGGTCGGTGATGAAGTCGTGGAGGCCGAACGCCCGCCGCAGCGGCAGAGTGCAGGTGAGCACCATGGCGAAGCCGGCGTAGATGGCGCCGGCGACGAAGTAGGGCGGGAAGATGGTGGCGTGCCAGCCGGGGATGATGCCCACCGCGAAGTCGAAGGACACGATGGTGTGCACCGACAGCACCAGCGGCGTGGCGAGCCCGGCTAGCAGCAGCGAGGCCACCTCGTGCTCGTGCCAGTGCTTGGCCGAGTTGCGCCAGCCCATCGCCGCCATGCCGTAGAGCACCTTGGCGATGCGCTTGGTGGAGCGGTCGCGCAGGGTGGCGAGGTCGGGGATCATGCCGACGAACCAGAAGAGCAGCGACACCGTGGCGTAGGTGGAGACCGCGAAGACGTCCCAGATCAGCGGGCTCCTGAACTGCGGCCACATCCCCATGGTGTTGGGGTAGGGCAGCAGCCAGTAGGCGAGCCACGGCCGGCCGGTGTGGATGAGCGGGAACATGCCGGCGCAGGCGACGGCGAAGATCGTCATCGCCTCGGCGAAGCGGTTGATCGAGGTGCGCCACTCCTGGCGCAGCAGCAGCAGGATGGCGGAGATCAGCGTGCCGGCGTGGCCGATGCCGATCCACCAGACGAAGTTGATGATGTCGAAGCCCCAGCCCACGGGCTGGTTGACGCCCCAGATGCCGGTGCCCTCCCAGAACAGCTTCCCCATGGAAGCGAAGAGCACCATCATCAGCGTGAAGGAAAGGCCGAAAGCGGGGTAGAACCAGCGCGGCGTGCCGGAGAGCACGACCGAGCTGATCTTGTCGGTCACCGACCCGGCGGTGTGGCCGGGGGCAAGCACCGGCGCGCGCTCGATGATGCCGGGGCGGTGGTAGCCGCCCTTCTCGAGCAGCGACTCTTCGTGCTCGGCCACGGCGGTCCGCGCTTCGAGGTCGCGGCCCGCCATCAGGCCTTCTCCCCGAGCGCCGGGTTGGGGTTGGCGACGCGGCCCATGTAGGTGGTGCGCGGCCGGGTGTTGAGGTCCTCGAGCAGGCCGTAGGAGAGCGGCTCCTTCTTCCAGGCCGCGACCCGCGAGCCCCCGTCGTTGATGTCGCCGAAGACGATCGCCTCGGTGGGGCAGGCCTGGGCGCAGGCCGGTTTGACCTCGCCGTCCTTGATCGGCCGGTCGTCGCGCTCGGAGGCGATGCGCGCCGCGCTGATGCGCTGCACGCAGTAGGTGCACTTCTCCATCACGCCGCGGGCGCGCACCGAGACGTTGGGGTTCCTCTGCAGCTTGAGCGACTCGGTCGTCCAGTCGGAGAACTTGTAGAAGTTGAACCGCCGCACCTTGTAGGGGCAGTTGTTGCCGCAGTAGCGGGTGCCCACGCAGCGGTTGTAGGTCATCTCGTTGAGCCCCTCGAAGCTGTGCGTGGTGGCCGCCACCGGGCAGACCACCTCGCAGGGGGCGTTCTCGCAGTGCATGCAGGGGACCGGCTGGTTGAGCACCGCGCTCGGCGCCTCGTAGTCGCCGGCGTAGTACTGGTCGATGCGCAGCCAGTGCATCTCGCGGCCGCGGAAGACCTGGTCCTTGCCCACCACCGAGATGTTGTTCTCGGCGACGCAGGCGGCGACGCAGGCGTTGCAGCCGGTGCAGGCCGAGAGGTTGATCGCCATCCCCCACTTGTGCCCGTTGTAGGGCCAGTCGGGGTAGAGCGTCATGTCGTGCGCCGGCGCCTCCACCGCCTCGCGCGCGAAGTCCGGGTGCTGGCGGTACTCGGCGAGCGTGGCGTGGCGCACGATGGGGCGGCTCTCCATCACGAAGTGCCCCTGCGTCGAGGCGAGCTCGTAACGGTCGCCGGTGGCGCGCGCGGTGGCGCCAACGCGGTTCCAGAAGCCGGCGCGCGTGCGCAGCTTGTTGACGTCGACGCCGACGCCCTTGCCCACCTTGCCGGTGCGGGTGCGGCCGTAGCCGAGGTGCAGCGTCAGCACGCCGTCGGCCTGGCCGGGGAGCACCCACGCCGGCGCTTCGATCGACTCGCCACCGACCTCGACCTGGAGCACGGCGGCGCGGCGGCCGGGCATGCCGTCCGCGGTGCCGTCGTCGATGTTGAGCTCGCGCGCGGTGCGCGGCGAGACGTAGACCGGGTTGTCCCACACCACCTTGCTGAAGGGGCGCGGCAGCTCCTGCAGCCAGGCGTTGTTCGCGAAGCGGCCGTCCCAAGCTGAGGGGTCGGGGCGGAAGGCGAGGGTGAGGCCCTGTTGCGAAGCGGCAGCCTCGCCGAGCGTGCGCGCGGCGGCGGCCACGGCGCCGGCGTTGACGCCCGCGCCCGCCGCGGGAGCCGCGCTGCCGGCTACGAAGCCGTCGTGCACGGCCTTGCGCCACTGCGGCTCGCCACCGAGGCGCGGTTGCCAGAGCCCCTGCACGACTTCGCGGGCGCTGGTCCCCGAGCGGTTCTCGAGCACAGCGAGAACTTCGTGGGCCGAGCGGCCGCCGTAGAGCGGCTCGATGAGCGGCTGCTGCAGCGTGACCGTGCCGTCGTAGGCACGGGCGTCGCCCCAGGTCTCGAGGTAGTGCGTGGCGTTGACGTGCCAGTGGCAGTAGCGGGCCGTCTCGTCGTCGTAGAGGCCCCAGTGCACGCGCAGGCGAGCTGCCTGCGACAGCAGCGCCTTGGCGACGCCGAGCTCCGGCGGCGCGTCGTACACCGGGTTCGTGTCGAGCACGATCAGCGCCTCGACCTTGCCGGCGTTGAGCTCGCCGACCAGGGCCTCGAGGTCCGCCAGCGGATTGGCGGGGCGCGCCGCGATCGGCTCGCCGAGCAGCACGGTCGAGCCGTGGTTGCCGAGGTGCGCGTTGATGGCGTGCGCGAGGACGTGCAGCTCGGGCGCGGCTTCGTCGCCGGCGGCGACGACGCTGCTGCCGCGGTGGGCGAGCAGGTCCTGCGCGAGCACCGGCAGCAGGCGCGCCGCTTCGGGGTGATTCCAACCCGCGGGCGCTGCCGCGCCGGGCACGCCGAGCGCGGCGGCGAGCGCGGCGGCGAAGGCGCCGATCTCGGCCGGCTTCAACGCAACGCGGTGATCGGCCAGCGTCGAGGTCGGCGACGGCGTGCACTCGACGGCGTACAGCCGATTCATCGTGCCGGCAGTGGTGCCTTCCGGCGCGCTCTCCCACACCCGCCGTCCGCGCGCGAAGTCCCGCGAGTAACGCACGGCGCCGGGGCCCTTGCCGAGGAGGTCGCAGTCGAGCGTCAGCACCACCTGCGCCTTGGCGAGGTCGTAGCGCACCGAGAGGTCGCGGCCGAACGCGGCGCGGCCGCCGAGCACGGCGCTGCGCTCACCCGCCGGCTCCCACTGGTACCAGCGCGCCTGCGGGAAGCGGGCGAGCACGGCAGCGATCTGCGCCGCGAGCGACGGTGAGGTGACAGCACCGCTCAGGATCCGCAGCCCCGCGCCGCCGCTGCTCTCCTGGGTCGAGAGCTCCATCGTCAGCGCGTCGACGAACGCTTCCCAGGTGCGGATGCGGCCTGCGTTGGTGATCGTCTTGCTGCGGTCGGGATCGTAGAGGCCGAGCACCGAGGCCTGCGCGAAGACGTCGGTGCTGCCGAGGCTCGCGGGGTGCTCGGGGTTGCCCTCGATCTTGGTCGGCCGCCCCATGTGGCTGGTGGCGAGCACGCCGAGGGCGTAGCCACCGGCCATCGGCGCCGCGGTGGCGAAAGCGAGCGGCACGCCGGGGACGATCTCCTCCGGCTGCTTGACGTAGGGGACAATGGATTCAGGCGGCTGCTTGGTGCAGGCGACGGCGCCGCCGAGGGCCAGCGAGCCGCCCATCAGCTGCAGGAAGCGGCGGCGGTCGACGCCGAGTCCGAGCGGCACCGCCTGGCGCGGGAACTCGTTCTCCACCGCCTCCTGGAAGGCGGCGCTGCCCTGCAGCTCGTCGAGGTTGCGCCAGAGCGCGGGCGCCGCGGTCTCGCCGGCGCAGGCGCCACCACAGCCGCAAGTGCTTTCGGTCGCGGTCGAGCCCGCGGCTTCACAGGTGCACTCACCGCCACAGCCGCACCCGCCTTCGGCACATCCCGTCGCGCGAGCCATCGCCTCGCCGTCGGCGGCCGCGGGAATCTTCACGTCTTCCTTCACCGGTGACACGTCGAGCAGCTCGTGCGGCTCTCGATCTTGTATTCCTTGATCAGCGCCGCGCGCCGCGTGGCGTCGATCGAGGCGGGGTCCCAGTTGGGGTTGAAGACCTCTTCGCGCGGCCGCACGTACTTCGCCGGGTCGCGGTGGCACGACAGGCACCACTCCATCTTCAGGCTCGACGCCTTCCAGGTGAGCGGCATGCGGCCGATGTCACCGTGGCAGGTGGTGCAGCCGACGCCCTTGGCGACGTGGATGCTGTGATTGAAGTAGACGAAGTCAGGTAGGTCGTAGACGCGCGTCCACCTGAGCGACGTGCCGTCGCGGAAGCTCGCCCGCACCGGCTCGAGCATCGGCGAGTCGGCGAACAGCACCGAGTGGCAGCCCATGCAGGTGGCGGTGGAGGGGATGCCGGCGAAGGCGCTCTTCTCGACCGACGTGTGGCAGTAGCGGCAGTCGAAGCCTTCCTCGCCGACGTGGTGGTCGTGCGAGAAGGGCACCGGCTGCTCGATCACCTGCCGCTCGCGCGTCACCGCCGGCGAGCGATCGATCGCCATCGCCACCCACCCCGCGAAGGCGATGAAGAAGATCAGCCCGAAGATGCTGACCCGCGAGATCGTGTTCGTGCTGGGGTGGAAGATCTGCGCCATCGCTCTCCCTGACTGCTGCCACCCGGCGCCGCGATCCGTGCGACCCGCGCCCTGCTGTGAGGCGCCTCGAAAACGGCGCCCACCTTACCAGCACTTGCGCGGTGCGATACCGCGCCTTGTGCGTGATGAGCACAAGGTATCACGCACCATGAGTGAGAGGTTAACGCTCCGGCGATCCAACGCTGGTCCGCGTAGCGGCCTGACCTCGCGGAGCGCCTGCTATATTCGCCCGCCATGCGCGAGGGCACGCTCCAGGCGACGGCGGGAGTGCGTCTGCGCGACCTTCTCGCCCTCACCAAGTCGGGCATCACGGCGATGGTGGCGCTCTCCGCGGCGGCGGGGATGCTGCTCGCGGCCGACGACGGGCCGACGCAGCCGGCGCTGTGGTTCCACACGCTGCTCGGGACCGCGCTGGTGGCGGCGGCGGCCTCGGCGATCAACCAGGTGATCGAGCGCGACGTCGACGGGCTGATGCGCCGCACGGCGCAGCGGCCGTTGCCGGCGGGCCGGCTGCAGGCCGACGCCGCGCTGGTGTTCGCGACGCTGCTCGGCGGCGGCGGGCTGCTCGAGCTGGCGCTCGGCGCCAACCTGCTCGCCGCGGCGCTCGCGGCGGCGACGCTGCTCGGTTACGTCGCCGTCTACACCCCGCTCAAGCGGGTGAGCTCGCTCTCGACGGTGGTCGGCGCGGTCCCCGGCGCGGTGCCGCCGATGATCGGCTGGGCGGCGGTGACCGGCACCCTCGGCCCGGGAGCGTGGGCCCTTTTCGCACTGCTCTTCTTCTGGCAGATGCCGCACTTCCTCGCCATCGCCTGGCTCTACCGCGCCGACTACGCGCGCGGCGGCTTCCCCATGCTGTCGGTGGCCGACCCCGACGGCCTGCGCACCTCGCGGCAAGCGCTGCTCTACTGCGCGGCACTGGTGCCGGTGAGCCTGCTGCCGGCGGCGCTCGGTCTCGCCGGCGCGCTCTACTTCATCGGCGCGCTCGTCGCCGGCGCCTGGTTCCTCGTCGCCAGCGCCGTCTTCGCGCTCGACCGCAGCATGCCGGCCGCGAAGCGGCTGATGCTGGTCTCGGTGTTCTACCTGCCCGCCGTGCTCGCGGCGCTGGCGGCGGATCGGCTGTTCTAGGCGCGACGTCCGGAGAGCGAGGAGCCGCCGATGACCGCGATGGCGCCGCCGCCCGTGCGCTGGCTGCCCGCCGCCCTCGGCGCGCTGCTGCTGATGATGACGGTGGGCCTGGGCCTCGTCTGGTGGTGGGGGCGGCAGCCGGCACCGGAGCTGCCGGTGATGGGAACGCTGCCGACGTTCACGCTCACCGACAAGAGTGGCGCCACGGTGACGCCGGCGACGCTCGCCGGGCGGCCGTGGATCGCCGACCTGGTGTTCACCCGCTGCCAGCTCTCCTGCCCGCGAATGACGGAGCGCATGGCGTCGCTTGGGCCGCGGCTCGCGCCCGGCGTTCGGCGCGTCAGCCTCTCGGTCGACCCGGCGCACGACACGCCGGCGGTGCTCGCCGAGTACGCGCGGCTGCACAAGGCGGAGGCGCCGGACTGGCTGTTCCTGACCGGTGACGAGGCGGAGATGCGCCGGCTCGCCGTCGAGGGCTTCAAGCTCGGCGTCGCCCCGGCCGACCCCAGCGACCCCCGCGCCGCGCAGGAGCCGGTGACGCACAGCACGCGCTTCGTGCTCGTCGACGGGCAGGGCCGCGTCCGCGGCTACTACGACGCCTTCGACGAGGAGTCGATGGCGAAGCTCGACCGCGACCTGCGGGCCCTCGAACCGTCATAGCTTGCGGCTTTCGCGGGGGCTGTCATAGACTCAGGCGCCTTCACGAGCAGAGCTTTACGGCGTGAGTTTTCTGTCGCAAGCAAATCGTTGGAACCAGAGGCCTCCGAGCTCATCCGGAGGCGTTCGGGGCGAGCCGCCTCGCCT
>DATNCU010000280.1:0-7077 GCA_035607145.1 Thermoanaerobaculia bacterium | reverse complement strand
CGTCCCCTGCAGAGGACGTCGCGGTGGGGCTTCCCACCCCGGCTTCGCTCTGCTACCATCCCGCCCCGCATCAGGAGCGGCCCGCCCTCGCGGGTCCGGCAACCTGGGACGGACATCCCAAGGTGCCCCACTGGGTCTGGGTCTTACAGAACGCCGGTGATGTGGTTGCCCGGTCGAGCCGGGCGGCAACGAAGTGTCCGGGCCCGAGAGGGCTGCTCCCAGGTGCACGCAGACAGTCACTGCACCCGCGAGCGGCTTTGGCTTTCAGGGCCGCGCAATTCGTAAGACACCCAGAGAACTCGGAGGGTCCGCGATGGTCACCGTAGCGTCCGTGGAGAGCCGGGAAACGCTCACCGCCGCCAAGTACACCTTCACCTCGGAATCGGTGACCGAGGGGCACCCGGACAAGGTCTGCGACTTCGTCGCCGACTCGATCCTCGACGCCTGCCTCGAGCAAGACCCCGGCAGCCGCGTCGCCTGCGAGGTGCTCGCCAAGGAGGGGAACCTCGTCATCGCCGGCGAGATCACCACCGCGGCGAAGATCGACCGCGAGGCGCTGGTGCGGGCCGCCGTGCGCGAGATCGGCTACGTCTACCCCGACGAGCCGTTCAACGCCGACGGCATCGCCCTCTTCGACTGGATCAGCGCGCAGTCTTCCGAGATCGCGCAGGGCGTCGACCGCGCCGTCGCCGCCGAGCAGGGCGCCGGCGACCAGGGGATCATGTTCGGCTACGCCACCGACGAGACGCCGGAGCTGATGCCGCTGCCCATCCTGCTCGCGCATCGGCTCGCCTACGGCCTCGCCGAGGACCGCAAGAAGGGCAACGAGCCCTGGCTGCGCCCCGACGGCAAGACGCAGGTGTCGGTGGTCTACGAGAACGACCGTCCGGTGGCGGTGGCCGACGTGCTGGTGTCGACGCAGCACACGGCGAGCACCAGCCGCGAGCAGATCGCCGATTACGTCGCCAAGCGCCTCTCGCCGCGCATCCTCGGCGGCTGGCTCACGCCGTCGACGCATTTCCACGTCAACCCCACCGGCTCGTTCGTCCACGGCGGCCCATCGGCCGACTGCGGCGTCACCGGCCGCAAGATCATCGTCGACAGCTACGGCGGCGCCGGCCGGCACGGCGGCGGCGCCTTCTCGGGCAAGGACCCGTCGAAGGTCGACCGCAGCGGCGCCTACTTCTGCCGCTGGGTGGCGCGGCAGATCGTCGCGCAGGGCCTGGCGCGGCGCGCCGAGGTGCAGGTCTCGTACGCCATCGGCCAGGCACAGCCCGTGTCCGTCAAGGTGGACACCTTCGGCACCGGCGAGGTCGGCGCGGCCGAGGAGCTGGTGCGGCGCCTCGACTTCCGGCCCGCGGCGATCATCGAGCGGTTGCGGCTGCTGCGCCCGCTCTACCGGAAGACCACCAACTACGGCCACTTCGGCAAGCCCGGCCTCCCCTGGGAGGAGTAGCGCCCGGCATCGGACTACCGGCATCGGGCTTGCTTCGGCGTCGCGCGACCACGGTCGGTCGCCACTCGTTCAGCGTTTGCAGCGCCACATTCCTCCCGCTTCGCCTCGGAACGACTCGGAAGGAGATTCGCAACATGAAGCAGCTCGCGCTGGCAATGGCGCTCGCGGCTACGCTCGCTCCGGCCACTGCCTTCGCGACCAGCTTCGTCCGCGTCGGCGACGAGGCGCTGGTCGATCAGGCCCGCCTCATCGTCGTCGGCACCGTCGTCTCCCGCGGCACGCCGCACGGGCTGATGGCGACCGAGTATCGCGTGCGGGTCGAGGAAGTCCTCGCCGGCAGCTCCGCCGGTGAGCTGGTGGTGCGGGTCCCCGGCGGCGGCGACGGCCCGGCGCGGCGCAAGATCTGGGGCGCACCTTCGTTCCAGCCCGGCGAGCGCACGCTGCTCTTCCTCACCCCTGGAGACGCTGGCACCTGGCGCGTGCTCCACCTCTTCCTCGGCGTCTTTCGCGCGGTGAAGGTGGGAGAGCGCACGGTTGCGGCACGCGACCTCTCGGAGGTGAGCGAGGTGAAGCTCTCCGCCGAAGGCGAGCTGGAGGCGGCGCCCCCGAGCGCCGAGCCGCCGCGCGACTTCGCGGCCTTCGCTCGCTGGGTGGCGGCGCGCCGCCGCGGCGAGACGGCGCCCGACTACCGCCTCAGCGGCGAGGCAGCCGCCGAGGCTCGCCGCGCCGGGGCGAAGGCGACGTACTTCGAGGACCCCGACGACGGCCGGCGCATGCGTTGGTTCACCTTCGACAACGGCGGCCACGTCGGCTTCCGCGCCTACAACCAGGGCGAGGTGGGGCTCAGTGGCGGCGGCTACTCGGAGTTCCAGACCGCGCTCGCCGCCTGGAACGCCGAGCCGCAGACCCCCATCGACTACCGCTACGACGGCAAGACCAGCGTCAACTATGGCCCCGACGAGCACGCTCCCGAGGACGACCTCAACACCATCGTTTTCAACGACCCGCGCAACTTGATCGAGCCCTTCAGCTGCGCCGAGGGCGGCGTGCTCGCCTTCGGCGGGCCGGTCTACCTGATCGCCACCAAGGCCTTCCACGGCGAGCAGTTCCACACCATCACCAGCGGCGACATCGTCGTCGCCGACGGCCTCTCCTGTTTCTTCGCCGGCAGCCCCAACGCCACCAAGGCGGCGCAGGAGCTGTTCGCGCACGAACTCGGCCACACCCTCGGGCTGGCGCACTCCTGCGGCGATCCGTTCTCGCCTTCCTGCTCCTCGAACGCCGCTTTCGACGAGGCGCTGATGCGTGCCACCGTGCACGACGACGGACGCGGTGCTCTGCTCGGCAACGACGATAAGACCGGCATCCGCTCCCTCTACTCCGCCGGCAGCGGCGGCCCGCCGGAGGCGCCGAGCAACCTCACCGCCGCGCCCGTCTCGACGAGCCAGGTCCACCTCGCCTGGCAGGACAACGCCAGCGACGAGACCGGCTTCGTGGTCGAGTTTGCGACCCTCACCGGCACCTTCCAGCAGTTCGGCGGCGAGCTGCCGGCCAACACCACCGGCGCCGACGTCACCGGGCTCGCCGAGGCCACCGGCTACCGCTTCCGCGTCCGCGCCCGCAACGCCAACGGCGACTCGGCCGCCTCCAACGTCGCCACCGTCGCCACCAACGCCACGGTGGCGCCGTGCGTGGAGAGCGCCACCACCCTCTGCCTCAACCACGACCGCTTCGAGGTCACCGTGCAGTGGACGACCAGCGAGGGCGAGAGCGGCGCCGGCAACACCATCCCCTACACCGACGAGTCGGGGCTGGTGTGGTTCTTCTCCGACACCAACCTCGAGCTGATGATCAAGGTGCTCGACGCCTGCGCGCTCAACGACCGCTACTGGGTGTTCATCGGTGGCATCACCGACGTGCAGTTCCTCGCCACTGTGGCCGACACCCATTCCGGCGCGGTGCGCGTCTACCTCAACGAGCTCGGCCACCCGGCCAACGCGGTGACCGACACCAGCGCTTTCGACACCTGCCCATAACGCTCAACTGGCCTGGCGTGCGGAGCGCTGCGACCGCTGTAGAATAGGCGCCGGGCTCCACCGCAACGTGCGACTCCCCACCGGCCGCCAGGCCGGGCCGCGGTCGTTCTTGATGACTCAGGTTCGACCGTCCGACCACCGAGGAGGCGCGATCGACCCATGGCGACCAAGTACATCTTCATCACCGGCGGCGTCGTCTCCTCTCTCGGCAAGGGCGTCGCCGCGGCGTCGGTGGGCGCCATCCTCGAGGCGCGCGGCTTCTCGGTGACGCTGATGAAGTTCGACCCCTACGTCAACGTCGACCCGGGGACGATGTCGCCCTACCAGCACGGCGAGGTCTTCGTCACCCACGACGGCGCCGAGACCGACCTCGACCTGGGGCACTACGAGCGCTTCACCCACACCGTCACTTCGCGCAAGCACAACTACACGACCGGCCAGATCTACTCCTCGGTGATCGAGAAGGAGCGGCGCGGCGACTACCTCGGCAAGACGGTGCAGGTCATCCCCCACATCACCGACGAGATCAAGGCGGCGATGCACGGGGTGGCCGCAGGCCATGACGTGGTGATCGTCGAGATCGGCGGCACCGTCGGCGACATCGAGTCGCTCCCCTTCCTCGAGGCGATCCGCCAGATGCGGCTCGAGCTCGGCCGCAACAACGCGGTGAACATCCACCTGACGCTGGTGCCCTACATCAAGGCCGCCGACGAGCTGAAGACGAAGCCGACGCAGCACTCGGTGGCGACGCTGCGCGCCATCGGCATCTCGCCCGACGTGCTGCTCTGCCGCGTCGACCGCCCGCTCTCTGAAGACCTGCGCAAGAAGATCGGCCTCTTCTGCAACCTCTCCCCCGAACAGGTCATCGCCGCCCGCGACGTGCCGACGATCTACGAAGTGCCGCTGATGTTCTCGCGCGAGGGGCTCGACGAGCTGCTCCTCGATCTGCTCAAGCTGCCCTCGCCGCACGCGGCCGACCTCTCGGGGTGGGAGGCGCTGGTCTCCAAGATCAAGCAGCCCCGCGAGACGGTCAAGGTCGGCATCGTCGGCAAGTACGTCGAGTTCCCCGACTCCTACAAGAGCCTCAACGAGGCGCTGCTGCACGGCGGCATCGCCAACGACGCCAAGGTCGAGCTGGTCTACGTCAACGCCGAGGAGATCGAGGGGGCGCACTGGCCGCGCGAGATCTCCGAGGTCGACGCGCTGCTGGTCCCCATCGGCTTCGGCCGCCGCGGCACTGAAGGGAAGATCCGCGCCATCCGCTACGCCCGCGAGCGCCAGGTGCCGTTCTTCGGCATCTGCCTCGGCATGCAATGCATGGTGATCGAGTACGCGCGCAACGTCTGCGGCATCTCGACCGCCAACTCCACCGAGTTCGACCCCGACACGCCCGACCCCATCATCTACAAGCTGCGCGACCTGCTCGGCGTCGAGGCGATGGGCGGCACCATGCGGCTCGGCGCCTATCCGTGCCGGTTGAAGGAAGGCACCCTCGCGCGCGGGATCTTCGGAGTGCCGGAGGTGCAAGAGCGCCATCGCCACCGCTATGAGGTCAACCAGCGCTACCTGCAGCGGCTGCAGGAGGCGGGGCTGGTGGTGTCGGGGCTCTCCCCAGACGGCAAGTTCGTCGAGATGGTGGAGCTGCCGGGACACCCCTGGTTCCTCGGCTGCCAGTTCCACCCCGAGTACCAGAGCAAGCCCACCGACCCGCACCCGCTGTTCGTGTCGTACATCCGTGCCGCGCTTGAGGGCAAGCGGCGGCGCGGGCAGACGGAGAGTGAGCGCGAGCGCGAGGCGGCCGCGAGGCCGGAGATCGTGGAGGCGCCGGCACCGGCGGCAGTGCGGTCGGCCGAGCGCGCGTCTTGAGCGCGGCCGCGTCGAGCGCGGTCGCCGGCGGGCGCACCGCGCTCTCAGGGTCCCCGGAATGAGCCGGATAGAGCTCGCGCCCGGCATCACCGTCGGCGGCGACGGGTTCCCGTTCATCGCCGGCCCCTGCGTCATCGAGAGCGAGGAGCTGGCGCTCGAGACCGCGCGACGGCTGGCGGCGATGGCGCACCGTCTCGGCCTGCCGCTGATCTTCAAGGCCTCCTTCGACAAGGCCAACCGCACCTCGGTCAAGAGCTTCCGCGGCCCCGGCCTGCACGACGGGCTGCGCGTGCTGCGCCGCGTGCGCGAGGAGACCGGCCTGCCGCTGCTCACCGACGTGCACGAGCCGGCGCAATGCGCGCTCGCGGCCGAGGTCTGCGACGTGTTGCAGATCCCAGCCTTCCTCTCGCGTCAAACCGACCTGCTGCTTGCCGCCGCCCGCACCGGCCGCGCCGTCAACGTCAAGAAGGGGCAGTTCCTCGCCCCCGAGGACGCCCGCCACGCCGTCGAGAAGGCGGCCGCCGTCGGCAACCACCGCGTCTTCGTCACCGAGCGTGGCGTCTCCTTCGGCTACCACAACCTCGTCGTCGACATGCGCTCGTTCACCGTCCTGCACGAGCTCGGCATCCCCGTGGTCTTTGACGTCACACACTCGCTGCAACTCCCCGGCAAAGGCGAAGGCGTCACCGGCGGCGACCGCCGCTTCGCCGAGCCCTTGGCGCGCGCCGCCGTGGCCGCCGGCGCCGACGGTCTCTTCCTGGAAGTTCACCCCGACCCCGACCACGCCCTCTCCGACGCCGCCACGCAGCTGACGTTCGACCGCGCCGAAGCACTCGCCATCTCCGCGCTCGAGATCCGGCGTGCGCTGCAGGCCGCGGTGCCGCTGGCGTAGGCGCCGCGGGCCCGCGGATATACTCCCGCGCCATGCCGGCCAGGCCTCCTCGGGAGGTGGCGCGGGAGGTCCTGGAGATCGAGTCGCAGGCCATCCGCGACCTCCTGCCGCAGCTCGACGAGGCGTTCGACCGCGCGGTGGAGATGCTGCGCAGCTGCCGCGGCCGCGTCGTCTGCACCGGCATGGGCAAGAGCGGGCTGGTGCTGCAGAAGGTGGCGGCGACGCTCTCCTCCACCGGCACGCCGGCGCTGTTCCTTCACCCGGCGGAGGCCATCCACGGCGACCTCGGGGTGCTGGTCGAGGGCGACGTGGTGCTCGCGGCCTCCAACTCCGGCACCACCGAGGAGCTGCTGCGGCTCGCCGAGACTCTCAAGCGGCTGGGCATCCCGCTCGTCGCCATCACCGGCCGACCCGGCAGCCCGCTGGCGCGGCTCGCCGACGTGCACCTCTCGGTGGCGATCCGCCAGGAGGCGTGCCCGCTCAACCTGGCGCCGACCGCGTCGACCACCGCCACGCTCGCCATCGGCGACGCGCTGGCGATGGCGGTGATGGAGGCGCGCGGCTTCACCGACGAGGACTTCGCGCGCCTCCATCCCGGCGGTCAGCTCGGCAAGCGGCTGCTGCGCGTGCGCGAGCTGATGCATGCCGGCGAAGGGGTGCCCAAGGTGCACGCCGAGACGCCGATGCGCGACGCGATCTACGAAATGTCAAAGAAGGGCCTCGGCATCACCGCGGTGGTCGACGGCGACGAGAGGCTGCTCGGCGTGATCTCCGACGGCGATCTGCGGCGGGCGCTCGAGCACGACGACGGCCTGCTCCGCCGCACC
>DATNCU010000421.1:0-8918 GCA_035607145.1 Thermoanaerobaculia bacterium | reverse complement strand
CACCTCGAGCGTCGGCTCGCCGAGCGGCGAGGTCGTGGCGTCGAGCTGGTGCAAACCCACCGCGACCTTCGAGCCCGCCCCCGAGAACTTCACCGCGTTGGAGAGCAGGTTGTAGAGGATCTGCTTGACCTTCACCGGGTCGGCCCAGATCACCGGCACGTCGGGCGGCACGGCGGTCTCGAAGACGACGCCGTCGCGGTCGGCCACCGCCTTCATCACCGTGATGACTCCGTCGAGCAGCACCGGCACCGACACCGGCTCCGGCTGCAGCTCCATGCGCCCCGCCTCCACCTTCGAGAGGTCGAGGATGTCGTTGATGATCGTCAGCAAGTGTTTTCCCGAGACGTGGATGTTGCCGAGGAACTTGCGCTCGCGCGGCTGGAGGTGGTCGCCGCGCGAGAGCAGGATCTCGGAGAAACCGATGATCGAGTTGAGCGGCGTGCGCAGCTCGTGGCTCATGTTGGCGAGGAAGCGCGTCTTCTCCTGCGTGCGGTGCTCGGCGGCGTCGCGCTCGCGCTCGCGGCGCTGGATCTGGTCGAGCATGTCGTTGAAGCCGTCGCAGAGGGCGCCGATCTCGTCGTCGGCCCGTTTGGTGGCGCGCAGCGAGGTGTCGCCGGTCAGGGTGACGCGGTGGGTGGTGCGCGCGAGCTCGAGGATCGGCCCCGAGATGACGCGCTGCAGCCGATAGGCGACGAGCAGCGACAACAGTAGGGTGACGACCAGGACGGCGATCAGGACCACGATGTCGCGGCGGATCGTGGCGTCCATCTCGTCGGTGGAGACGAACAGGTAGATGGAGCCGTAGCGGTCACCCTTGTAGACGATCGGCTCGACCACGTGCAGCCCGTCGTCGGCGAGCCGCACCGCCGGCCCGCGGCTCGTCGGCAGCACCGGCTCGACCGGCGCGCCCCAGGCCGTGAAGAGGCGCCCCTGCGCGTCGAACAGCAGCGCCGAGCGGACCATCGGCATCGCGGCGAGCTTGGAGAGGCTGGTCGCCGCCGCCTGGGTGTCGTCGAAGGCCAGATCGGGCACCGTGTAGTCGCCGACCACGCGCGCGACCAGCGTCGAGGTCTCCATCAGCTGGCGCTTGTGGCTCTCGACGTCCTGCCAGGTGTGGAACGAGAAGGCGCCGAGCAGCGCGGCCGTGGTAACGAGTGCCACCAGGCCGAGGAGCTTCTGGCGAATCGAGAGACGCTTGAGCAGCGACATGAATGGCCACCCGCCTCCCGCCGGGCGAGGCGGCGAAACCGTTCGACTACCTGGAATCCGGCGCGATCATAGCGCCGGGTCGCGCCTCAAAACCGCCACTCGCCGACGAGCTGCAGGCTCTTCTCGGTTTGCCGCACGGGCTCGCCGAGGATCTCGCGTGCCGGACGCCAGCTGCGCACGCGCAGCGCCTCGACGCCGGCGCGCCACCAGCCCCAGCGTCCGCGCTGGCCCTCGAGGAACCACGCCGCCGTCCAGGCGTGGCCGTCCTCGTCGTTGGGGTCGCCGGGGAAGTGGTCGAGGTCGTCGACCCAGAAGTCGTCGTAGCGAACGCTCGCCCGCTGGCGGCCCCGGGCGTGCGAGACGAGCAGGAACGCCGCGCCGAAGTCGGCATAGACGAACGGGCCTTCGAAGCCGTCCATCTCGGTCTCACCGCGCACGGCTTGGGCGATCACTTCGGTGCCGGTGGGCAGCCGCAGGTGCCAGCCGAGGTGGTCGAACTCGGTGCGCCAGGTCCATTGGCCCTCCTTGGCCACCAGCGCGTCGCCGCGGTTGTCGTAGTGCTGGAGGCGCAGGCGGGAGCGGTCTAGGTAGTCCCACTGCGCGCCGGCGTAGAAACCGGTGCGGCCGTCGAGCTCGTGGAAAGGCTCCTCGAACTGCTCCTGCACGAAGAACAGGCCATCGCCGCCGAAGGCGGGCAGCGGCGCGAGTGGCAGGCGCTCGAAGAGCCGCGTCGGGCGATCGCCGAGTGCCCAGCCGCGCCACGTCAGCAGCGCGCCCGCGGGATCGTTGGCGCGGAAGGCGCCGAGCAGCAGGCCGAGGTCGTGCGGCGAGCCGCTGGACGCGCCTTCGTGGGTGAGCTGGGCGTCGGCGCCGACGGTGCGCAGCTCCTCGCCGAACCAGCTGTTCACCGCGGAGTAGGAGATGGTGTACGGCGAGGTCCAGCCGACGCCGGTGTTCTCGAGCGACAGCGGCGCGTGGAAGGCGCCGCCGCGGGCGAGCAGCTTCCAGGCCGAGCGCGGCACCGGGCGCCATTCGAGGTAGGCCTCGTCGAGGTCGAGCAGCGAGCCGGGACCGTCGGCGTAGGCGCTGGCCACCGCGCGCGCGGCGAGGGTCGGCGTCAGCCGGGCCTGGTAGGCGACGATGGCGGCGCCGAGGTCGAGCGGCTCGTCGCTCTCGTCGAAGCGCAGCTTGCCGAGGCCGCCGTCGACCCACGAGCGCGGCCCGTCGACGTCGAACAGCCGGAGCGAGACGACGCCATGGACGTCCTGCTCGATGGCCGCCGCCGGCACCGCGACGAGAGCGGCGGCGACGAGCCAGCGCGCACTCTTCACGCCAGCTCCACCGGCCGCAGCACGCCGCCCGTCGTCCCCAGCCGCCGCAGCAGCTCGGCGGCCTCCACCGGCTCGCCGAAGTAGTTGCCCTGCGCGAGGTCGCAGCCCATCTCGCGCAGGCGCGCGGCGACGGCACCGCTCTCGACGCCCTCGGCCACCACGCGCAGGCCCAGGCTGTGCGCCATCTCGATGGTGGCGCGCACGATCGGCGCCGCCTCCTCCGAGCGCGCCATCTCGATCACGAACGAGCGGTCGACCTTGAGCTCCTGCACTGGGAGCCGGCGCAGTTGCGCCAACGACGAGTACCCGGTGCCGAAGTCGTCCACCGACACGGTGACGCCCATTTCCACCACCTCGGCGAGCACGCGGCGCGCGGTCTCGGCGTCGGCCATGACGCTGCTCTCGGTGACCTCGAGCACGAGGTGGCGCGCCGGCACTCGCGCCGCATCGAGGTCGGCCGCCAACCGCCGCGGCAGCTCGCGGTCGTGGAGGTCGAGCGCCGAGAGGTTGACCGCCACTCCCAGCGGCACGCCGCCGCTGCGCCAGGCTGCCGCCTCGGCAAGGGCGCGACGCAGCACCCAGCGGGTGAGCGGGCGGATGACGCCGGTCTGCTCGGCGAGCGGCACGAAGTCGGCGGGCGACACCGCCCCCAGCCGCGGATGCCGCCAGCGCACCAGCGCTTCGACCTCCACCGGCGCTCCGCTGCTGAGCTCCACCTTCGGCTGGTAGCAGAGGTGCAGCGCGTCGGCCTCGATGGCGCGGCGCAGCTCGCCCATCAGCGTCAGGCGCTGCACGCTGTGGCGGTCCTGGCTGGCGTCGTAAAAGGCGAGGCCGAGCTTCTTCTCCTTGGCGCCGTACATCGCCACCTCGGCCTGGCGCAGCAGGCTCGCCGGATCGCCGCCGTGATCGGGGAAGAGCGCGATGCCGATGCTCGCCTGCAGCTCGACGCGCAGCTCCTCGGTCTCGAGCGCCGCCGACAACAGCTCGCGCAGCTCGGCCACGGCCTGCTCGGTCTGGCGCAGGGCGAGGGCCGGCAGCAGCACGGCGAACTCGTCGCCGCCGAGGCGCGCCACCACCAGGCCGCGCTCCGCCGCCGCCGCTTCGAGGCGCTTCGCGAGCTGCATCAGCAGGCGGTCGCCGACGTGGTGGCCGAGGGTGTCGTTGATGTCCTTGAAGCGGTCGAGGTCGAGCAGCGCCACGGCGACGCGGCCGTGGCCGTGGCGCGCGGCGGCGATCGCCTCGCCCACCTCGACGCGGAAGCGGTTGCGGTTGGGCAGGCCGGTCAGGTCGTCGTGGTAGGCGAGGTGGTGGATGGCCGACTCGCGCTCGCGGATGCCCTGCTGCATGCGGCCGAACTCGCGCGCCAGCTCGCCGATCTCGCCGCGGTCGGACAGCGGCAGGTCGACGGCGTAGTCGCCGCCGGCGAGCCGCCGCGCCGCCTGCTCGAGCGTGCGCACCGGCCGCGTGATGCCGCGCGCGATGAGCGCCGTGCCGAGGGCGGCGAGCAGCACCGAGCCGAGGGCGATCCAGAACACCTGCCCGGAGAGGGTGCGGAAGTCGAGGACCGCCGTCGCCGTCGAGCGCATGAGCACGCTGTCGACCGTAGACGGCACTGCGGTGCGCGGCACGGCGGCGGCTGCGCCGCCGCGCGCGTCGACCAAGCTGCCTGCGATGGCGCCGCCGGGTCCGCGCAGCGGCATCGCCACCGCGAGGTAATCCTGCTCGCCCAGGCGCAGGCCGTGCGACTTCTGCAGCAGCGCGTCGCCGAGCGCGCCGAGCTGCTGCCGCGCCGAGCCCGACAGCGACGACGACACCACTCGCCGCGCCCCTCCGTTCTGCACCTCGACGAACGCCACTTCGAGCCCGGCGAGGCTGCCCAGCTCGCGCGCCGCGGCGTCGTCGAGCACGCGCCCGAGCAGCAGCCACAGCGTTGGGCGCGGCGCCGACACCGGCACGTAGTAAGGCGCCGCCACCAGCTGGTAGGCGCGGCCGTCGAGCATCACCGCCAGCGGCTCGCGCTCGAACGGGCGCTCGGGCACCAGCAGCCGTGGGTAGGGGAAGGCGCGGCCGCGGTTGGCCGGCTGCAGCGTGTCGACGAGCGTGCGGCCGTCGAGGTCGACGAGCAGCGCCAGCTCGGCGCCGGCGCGCAGGCGGTGGTTGTTGAGGGCGACGAACAGCGACTCCTCGTCGCCGGGGTCGGTGAAGATCGCCTGGCGCAGCGCGTCGTCCTTGGTCAGCGTTTCCGCCACCTGCCAGAGGCTGCGCTGGCGCGACACCAGCTTGTCGCGGAAGACCTCGCGGCCGTGGAGCAGCTCGTCCCGGATGCGCGCGACCGTCTGCCGGTAGGTGGCGCGCCACACGGTGAAGATGGTGACGCCTAGCACCGCCAGCAGCAGCGCGAGGAAGACGACGAGGATGCGGCTCTGCAGGCTGCGCAAGGTCAGTAGTCCTTGAAGCCCGGTTCCTGATCGCGTTGCGGGAGGAGCGGCGCGCGCAGCGCCAGGCGCCACGTCTCGACGCCGCCGGCGGCGAGCTGCACCTCACGCTGCAGCAGCGACTCGGCGTCGGTGATGCGCGGGTGCCAGACCACCAGCCGATAGCGGCCCGCCGGCACGTCGGCGAGCACCGCACGGCCCTGCGCGTCGGCCTTGGCGAACCACGGTGTGTCGATAACCAGGATGTAAGCCAGCATCCAGTCGTGGATGTTGCAACCGAGCGCCACCACGCCGGGGCGGTCGAAGACTCGTGAATCCTGCTCGCGCCCGCGATCGCCGCGTCTGCCGCCGGCGCGCCCTTCGTTCTTCGACAGGTAGAGCTCGAAGCGTTTCGCCGGCGAGAAGGAGTAGACGTGGTGGCTGATCGAGTCGGTGTTGGAGAAGCTCACCGCGGCGCCCGTCTGCACCGGCAGGATCTGCGGCACGAAGCGGCGGTCGCGCTGGTCCATCACCGCGGCGGCGGGCGGCGGCAGTCGGCGCGCGTCGAGCGGCAGCGCGTAGAGCACGGCGCCGGCGAGCGGACGGCCGTTGGGCTGCTGGAGCTGCAGCTCGACGCGTGCGGCGGGCAGCGGCCGGGCAACGAGCAGCGAGCTTGCGAGCAACGCGGCGGCGAGCGCGGCGACGCGCAACGTGGCGATTATAGGTCTGGGGCCGTCTGACACCACGTACTGGAACCTGTTGACCCGCCAATGCGTACCGTTCAACAGGAGGAGCGTTCTATGGATGCGACGATGACCACCACCGCCTTCGAGATCGTCGGCCACCAGGTCGTGCGCAGCCTGGGCGTCGTGCGCGGCATCACGGTGCGCTCGCGCTCGATCTTCGGCACCATCGGCGGCGCCCTGCAGACCCTCGCCGGCGGCAATATCACCCTCTTCACCGAGTTGTGCGAGAAGACCCGCGGCGAGGCGTTCGCGATGATGCTCGGGCACGCCCAGCAGGCGGGAGCCAACGCCGTCATCGGCGTGCGCTACGACGCCACCGAGGTGATGGACGGCGTCACCGAAGTGCTGTGCTACGGCACCGCGGTGGTGGTGCAGCGCAAGGAGTAGCCCTACTTTGCCTTGACCGTCAGCGAGACGTCATAGGGGCTCCAGGCGACGTCGTTGCCCGCGTACTCGTCCCCGGCGAGGCGCAACCGGAACGCCAGGTAGTAGACGCCGGGCGGCACCGTGCGCGGGACCTTGATGGTTCCCGGGACGACATGGTGCAGCACCCCGCGCGGAATGCTCGCCCGCACGCGAAACCGCTTCAGCAGGACGGCGCCGTCGAGGCTGAAGCGCTGCGGTACGAGGTAGATCTCCACTTCGGGATCGACGAGCTCCTCGGTGCCGGTGTTCTCGATCTTGATCGGCGTCGACAGTGAGACCTTCCCGCCGCGCCGCACCGAAGACGGGATGGGCCGGCTAGGCAGGAAGACGGGGTACAGCGGAGCTGGCTGGACTCCATAGGCGCTGATCAGCCCGTCGACGAGTGGCGCGTCGCCGAAGGTGGCGCGTACCGCCTCGGCGTCGATCGAGAACAGAGTGGCGAGCCGGTAGGCCTGAGGAGTGATCCCGACAGCTGACTCTCCCCGCGGGACCTCGAGCGCGAAGATCGAAGGCTCCAGGCCCCAGATTCTCCCCAGGATTTCCAGGATGTGGTGCCGGAAGGAGAGCGGGAAGCCCGGGCGGGTCGCCTCGGCCTCGTCCAGCGTCCACGGATAAGCCGGATTCAACGCGATGTCCGCTTCGACCGTGTGGCCGTCCTGGATCCGACTGACCGTCATGCTGTAGGCCCCTGGGGGCCAGGGCCGCCCGAACTCGGCCTGCAGGCGCGAATCGTCGGGGAAGCCGGCGACGTCGAACACGCCGTTGCCCCACGACCAAGTGCCCGTCGAGGGCGCCGCTCGGAAGAGGTCCGGCTGGTAGACGTTCCAGTAGGCCATCTGTTCCTGGTCGTAGGGCGCGAACGGCGAGGAGTCGGGGAGCGGGTTGAAGACGATGGGTGGGACCGCCGGGTCGCGGACCTGGAAGCCCGGCGCCACCGACTTCAGGCCCGCTGCGGCTGCCGTGGTGATGACCGCGAGGTCTCGACGCTCGCCCGCCAGGAAGGCACGGACCTCCTCCACCAGCTCGGTGAAACCGGCCGACTCGCGCACCGCTCCCTGCCAGCCGCCGGTTATCGTCGTGGCGGAAGGACCCCGCCCGGCAGGATCGTCCAGGAACAGCAAGTAGCGCTCGCCCACCTCGAGTGGGACGGCCAGGCTCGTGCGGTGCGTCTCATCGCCGACGGTGCCGCCCGGCAGCGAAAGCGTGATGGGGCCGGTCGCCTCGCCCGCGAGGCGGTCTTCGATGCGTAGCGCGTAGTCGGTGACGATCAGCTTGCCGCTCCACCGGCTGTTCGCCGCGTCGACGACCGCCACGACGATGTGCTCGGAAGCGGCCACGAGCTGCGGTCCCGTGAGGGGCAGGAAATCGGCGGTGGCGGGCCTCGGGATGAAGGGCAGGACGCCGACTACGAGAAGGATCGCCGACAGGCCACGAGTCGCCATTGGGGTCTCCCCCTTGTCCCTACTCTAGCCGCAGCAGCTGGTCGAAGCTCGCGTCGAGAGTGTCGCGGCCGCAGAAGAGCGTCAGCGGTTGCGGGTCGTCGCCGGCGACGACCCGCACCGGCCGGCCGAGGCTGGCGCCGGCGCGGAGGCGCTCGTAGGCCGTGGCGGGGTCGCGGCGCACTTCGACGTCGCCCACGCGGTCGATCTGCGCCGAGCCGGAGAGCCGCACGCAGTCCTCGCCCGCCTCCGCCGTCGCCCCGCCCGGCCCGCAGGCGCAACGGGTGAGCGCCTTGCGCAGCATCACGGCGAAGACGTCCGGGCCCGCCTTAGCCTCGCCCGCCGGCACCAGCTTGACGCGATAGCCGGCAGCGGTGAGCAGCTGCGCCAGCGTGCGGTCGGCGCCGCGCGGTACGCCGCGGCGGATGATGCCTTGCAGCGTGAAGACCGTCGCGCGGTCGCCGGAGAGCTTGTCGAGCCAACCGAGGAAGGTGCCGGTGCCGTAGACGCCGCCGTGCAGCTTGCCCTCGGCGAACATCTCGCGCACCAGCAGGCCGAGCCCGCCCTGGCCGGCGTGTTGGCGCTCCACTGCCTGGCCGGCGACGAAGAGCAGCACGGGGCCACAGCTGTACCAGCTGTCCCACGCCTGGCGCTGCGGCGCCGAGAGCAGCGACTGGCCGTCGAGCGTGGCGAGACACTGGTTGCCGAGGTCGACGAGACGCTCGGCGACCTGCCGGTCGGTGAGCACGCCGAGGCCGTAGGCGGCGCGCAGCGCGAAGGCCTCCGCGGCAGCCTCGGAGAGCCACTCGGACTCCGCGTCGGCGCGCAGGGCGGAGCCATCCCAGAGGTGAAAGAGCTCGTGCGCGAGGTGCTTGACGAAGTAGGCGCGCGTCTCGGCGGTGTCGGCGCGCAGGCCTTCGCCGGCGAAGGCGAGCTGGAGCATCGATCCGAGCTGGCCGCCGCCGAACGAGAAGCCGCTGCCGGTGGGCGTGAACGAGACGACGACGAAGGGGCGCACCGGCAGTGTCATGCCGGTCTCGCCGGCGAAGCGGTCGAAGATCTTTGCGACCGTGGGCTCGAGGTCTCGGCGCATCCACTCTGGCAGCGCAGGGTCGGCGATCAGGGCGAGGCGCTCGCCGGCCGCGGACTGCGGGCCGAAGTAGACGTAGGTGCGCTCTTCGCCGGCGGCTGGCCGCCAGGCGAGTGCGCCGGTGGTGGCGTTGTCGAGGACGCGGATGGTGCGGCCGGCGGCGGTGGTGAAGTGAAAGCGGTGGAGGACTTCGTCTTCTCGTGCGGTCGCGGAAGCGCCGGCAGCGGCGTCCGCCGTGGTTGCGGCGACCGGACTTGCGCCGG
>DATNCU010000279.1:0-2357 GCA_035607145.1 Thermoanaerobaculia bacterium | reverse complement strand
GCTCGGCCACCCGCCGAGCAGCTCCGTCACGCTCGCCGCGATCGCTTCCGGCTCGAGGTCGCCCGAGGCGATGAGCGTGGCGCCGCCGCGTCGCAGCGCCGTCTCGTAGAAGCGCGCCGCGGCGTCGCGCTGCAGCCGCCGCAGGTCGCCTTCGTCGCCGATCATGGGGTAGCCGTAGGCGCCGTCGCCGTAGAGGGCGCGGGCGAAGCGTTCCTCGGCCAGCGCCGCCGGCGAGCTGCGGCGCCGCATCAGCTCGGCGAGCCGCCGCTTGCGCAGCCGCTCCACCTCGGCCTCGGGGAAGCTCGGCGCGAGCGCCACCTCGGCGAGCAGCGCCAGCGCCTGCGGCAGGTGCTCGGCGAGCAGGGTACAGGCGACGTAGGAGGCGTCCCAGTCGGCGCTGCCAGAGAGCGAGCCGCCCAGCCGCTCGACCCAATCTGCGAGCTCGGGACCGCTGCGGTGCTCGGTACCTTCGTCCAGCAGGTCGGCGGTGAGCGAGGCGATGCCGCGCGCGTCGGATGGATCGCTCTGGCCGCCGCGCGGCAGGATCAGCTCGACGGAGGTCATCGGCGCTCGCGGCACGCGTGCGGCGTAGAGGTCGACACCGGGCAGCAGCCGGCGGTGGAGGAAGGCCGGGAAGCGGAAGGGGAGCGGCGGCGCGGCGGCCGGCGGGCGCGTGCGGTCGAGCGCGGTCACGCCGCCGCCTTCGAGTGCGGCGAGCCGCCGGCCGGCACCACGGTCACCGCCGCCGAGCGCTCGTCGCGCAGCCAGCGTGCCGCACAACGCCGCAGGTCCTCGGCAGTGAGCGTGCGGTAGCGCTCGAGCTCGCGCTACAGCAGGTGCGGATCGCCGAAGAAGGTGACGAGCTGCGACATCTGGTCGGCGCGCTGGTCGAGCTGCTGCAGCCCTTCCCAGTGCTGGGTGAGCACGCGGTTGCGCGCGCGCTCGAGCTCCACCTCGGCGAACGGCTCGGCGCAGGTGCTCCCGCACCGCTTCCTCGAGCGTCTCCGGCTCGACCTCCGGCCGCGCCGTCGCCACCAGGGCGAAGCTGCCCGCCAGCTCGGTGGGCAGCGCGAAGGCGCCGACGTCCTGCGCCAGCTGGCGGTGGTAGACGAGGTCGCGGTAGAGCGGGCTCGAGCGCCCGCCGGAGAGCACCGTGGCGAGCAGATCGGCCGCGTACCAGTCGTCGTCGCCGTAGGGCGGCAGGCGGAAGGCGAGGTGCACGCGCGCCAGCTCGACGGTGTCGGTCTGCGTCTCGCGGAGCGGACCGACGAGCTCGTCGAGCGCCGGGCGCGCGCGCACCGGCTTCGGCCCCGGCGGGATGTCGTCGAAGTAGCGGCGCACGAGCTCGAGCGCCTCGCCCGGCACGAAGGCGCCGGAGAGCGTGAGCACCGCGTTGTCCGGCGTGTACCAGGCGCGGAAGAAGCTCTCGACGTCCTCGAGCGTTGCCGCCGCGATGTCCTCCATGTAGCCGATCACCGGCCAGTGGTACGGATGGCCGGCGGGGAAGAGCAGCTCGTCGAGCCGCTCGTAGGCGCGGCCGTAGGGCTGGTTGTCGACGCGCTGGCGGCGCTCGTTCATCACCACCTGGCGCTGCATCTCGAGCTTCTCGGCGGTCATCGCCGGCAGCAGCCAGCCCATGCGGTCGGACTCGAGCCACAAGCCGAGCTCCAGGTGCGTGGCGGGCAGCGTCTCGAAGTAGTTGGTGCGGTCGTACCAGGTCGAGCCGTTCGGGCGCGAACCGTGCTCGGTCAATTCCTGCGGGATATTGCGATGCTTGGGCGACCCTTTGAACACGAGATGCTCGAGCAGATGGGCCATGCCGGTCTCGCCATATCCCTCGTGCCGCGAGCCGACCTTGTAGGTCACGTTCACCGTGATGGTCTGCTTCGACTGGTCGGGGAAGAGCAGGACTTGAAGACCGTTGGCGAGGTGATATTCCGTGATTCCTTCAACCGAGGTGACGCGCTCGACACCGCTCGGCAGGTTTTGCGCGGCCGGAGCGGCAGGGGCCGCAGCCTGTCCGGCGTGCACGACCCCGGGCGTCATGGCGGTCAGGGCCCACGCGACGAGTACTGAAAATGTCGTGGAAGCGAGTTTCATCGATACACTCCCGGTGAGGTCAACGAGTCTACAGCAACCTCTCGCGGCTCGGGCGACGGTGCCCGCGGGGGGCTTTCACCTTCGCCGAAGGCTATGGCTGACAGGAAAGCCCGCGCTCTACGAGAGTTGTAATAGATTCGTCACTCCGATGCGCGTCTTCGTCCCGATAACCCTGGTCATCGTCACAGCAGTTGCCGGTTGCGGTCGCCAGGCGCAGCCGGTGGCTCCAAAGGAACAGGACTGGTTCGTCGATCGGG
>DATNCU010000391.1:0-4549 GCA_035607145.1 Thermoanaerobaculia bacterium | reverse complement strand
CGCGGTCAGCGGCGACGTCGACGCGAGCAGCAGCGGCGGTGGCGTCCACCTCGACGACATCGGCGGGCGGGTGACGGCGGGCAGCTCGGGCGGGCCGGTCACCGTGGTGCTCGCCGCCGGCAACACCGCGGGCGGCAACTTCTCCTCCTCAGGCGGCGGCGTGCGCGTCGACGTCGACCCCGGCGCGCGCTTCTCGATCGACGCCTCGTCGTCGGGCGGCTCGGTCGTCTGCGACCTGCCGGTCACCGTCCAGGGCAAGCAGTCGCGCAGCTCGCTGCGCGGCGAGCTCAACGGCGGCGGCGCGCCGCTGCACGTGCGTTCGAGCGGCGGCGGCATCCACATCGGCGCTGGAAATCCCTGAGGTTCGGCCGCATTGCGCGCGGCCCGCGACGGCTGAGGGGTCGGCTTCCGCTCGCCCGCCGGATCAGTTGCGGCCGACGGCGTTGGCGGGCGGCCCGGCGCTCTTGAGGTCGGTGGGAGTGACCCGGCAGCTGACCTTCTGGCCCGGCGCGGCGACGCCGGCGGCGAGCATGTCGGTGCGGGCGGCGCTGGTGACCGAGCGCACCAGCCGGCCGGCGACGCGCCACTCGTAGCGGTAGGCGACGACGTCGTAGTCGGGGTCCTCGGTCACCGCCGAGGTGTTGACGGCGCAGGTGAACGCCCGTCCGGCCCGCGGCGAGGCCGGGGTGAAGGTCGCCGTCACCTTGTTGGGCTTGCGGTTCTTGAGCTGGGCGGCGCTGGCCACCACCCGGAAGGGGGCGTCGATGGGCGAGAAGCCTTCGACGTCGGCGATCAATCGCCAAGTGCCGAGGGTGTTGAGGTCGACGTTGAAGTTGAAGTACAGGACTTGGAGGCGGAGCGGCGTGCGGTTGGTGAGCGTGCCGGTGGTTGCCGATACCACGTTGCCCCGCGGGTCGAGCAGGCGGGCGTTGAAGGCGGGGAGCACCGGCAGGTTGCGGACGTCGACGTGGACGCCGACGACTTGGCGGCCGCGGGTGAAGGAGCCGGCCCGGGGCGACTGGTCGGCAAGGTAGGCGTCGAAGTCGGAGTAGAAGAGAGGCCCGCGGCTGAGGTAGGCATCGGCGACGTAGGGGTCGCGCGACACCGGCGGCTGCGCCTCCCAGCGGCTGTCGCCGGTGCGGCAGGGGCCCGCCGAGGGCTCCAGCCAGCGGTTGTCCTGGCGGGTCTCGAGGTGCAGGTGCGGCCAGTCGGAGACGCCGCTGCTGCCGGTCTGGCCGAGCTGGGTGCCCGGCACCACCGGCTGGCCGGGCACCACGGCGACGGTGCCGGTCTTGAAGTGGAAGTAGATGGTGGTGAGACCCCCGCCGTGGTCGACGATCGCGTAGTTGGCGTTGTTGGCGGGATCCCACTCCGTGTTGTGGTCCGGCTCGCCGTCGTGGGTGGCGACCACCACCCCCGGCAGCACCGCGAACACCGGCACGCCGATCGCCTGCTCGCGAAAGGTGCGGATCAGCGAGTCGTGCCCCTGGTGGCCGTCGTAGGTGTAGGCGGAGCAATCCCAGTCGCGCACCAGGTTGGGCGACGGGTCGAGGTCGGTGAAGTTGTTGAGGAAGAGGTCGGCGCCGAGGATGCCGGCCTGCGGGAAGAAGGGGAAGAGCGGCGGCCCGTCGTCCTTGGGCTGCGCGCTGGCGCCGGCGCGGCGCTGGTAGGCGGCGATGGCGCGGTCGATCTCGGCTGCCTGGCTGCGCGACACCCCGTCGCGGGGCGGGGGCGGCTCGAAGACGACGAGCTGCGGCTCGGCGAGCGCGGCGAGGTCGCCGGCTAGCAGCGGCAATCCGGTCAGCAGGGGCAAGCCGACCCCGGCGGCGACCGTCGCCAAGGCACCCAGCAGACGAGACGAGAGGCGAGGCACGGGATCCTCGCAACGACTCTACGCCCCGTCACCCCTGCTCGCAACCTGCCGCCAGAGGCGCCGGAAGTTGTCGCCCATCACCAGCCGCAGCACCTGCTCGTCGACGCCGCGCTCGCGCAGCGCGGCGACCAGCGCCGGGAAGCGCGAGACGTCCTCGAAGCCCACCGGCGTCTCGCGGATGCCGTCGAAGTCGGTGCCGATGCCGACCGCCTCCTCGCCGACGACGCCGAGCAGGTGCATCACGTGGTCGACGAAGACCGAGAGCGGCACCGGCGGCTGCGGGTACGGCGCGAGCAGCTGGTTGCGTGCCTCCGCGAGCTCGGCAGGGCGGTCGGCGTAGGCCTCCTCGAGGGCGCGCATCGGCGCGCGCAGGTGCGCCATGCGCTCGCGGTTGGCGCTCTCGGCCTGCGCGTCGATGAACACCGGGAAGGCGTTGACCATCACCACGCCGCCGCGCGCGGCGATCGAGCGCGCGAGGTCATCGGTCAGGTTGCGCGGGTGGTCGCAGAGAGCGCGCGCGGAGCTGTGGCTCGCCACGACCGGCGCCTCCGACACCGCGAGCACGTGCTCGACGGCGTGGTCGGAGACGTGCGAGACGTCGACGAGCACGCCGGCGCGGTTGAGGCGGCGTACGATGTCCTCGCCCTCGCGCGAGAGGCCGCGGTGCACCTCGTCGTCGGTCGAGGCGTCGCACCACTCGTGGCTGCCGAAGTGGGTGAGGGTGACGAGGCGCACGCCCATCGCCAGGAAGCGCTCGAGCGCGCCGGGCAGCGCGAGCGGTCTGCCGTTCTCGAGCCCCAGCACGACGCCGACGGCACCGCCCGCGACCACCGCGTCGAGCTCGTCGGGCGAGGTGGCGAGCTCCATCCCGCCCGGTTGCAGCTGCGCCGCGACCAGCTCGTGCATCCGCTCGGCGCGCGCGAGCCCCTCCTCGGCGGTGAGGTTCGCCGGCAGGAAGAGCGCGAAGACGAGGCCGGAGACCCCACCCTCGCGCAGCCGCGGCAGATCGACGTGGCGGTCCGGACACGGCTCGCGCAGGTCGCGCGGTGCCTCGAGCAGCCGCGTCGGCGCGTCGGTGTGGCCGTCGAACACGAAGAGGGGCGTGGCCGCCATGTGGCGCCGCATGCTAACGGCTGAGGTGGGAATTCCGACCCCCGGGATTCGGTTGTAAGCCCTGCGCGAACCAGGGCTTGCCAGTTGGCACCGATGCCGCTATCCTGTGCGACCCTTTCTGGAGGACGAATCGTGAAGCCCGACATCCACCCTGAGCTCCACCTGGTCACCGCGGTGTGCGCCTGCGGCAACACCTTCCAGGTGCACTCCACGCACGACGAGCTGCGGCTCGAGATCTGCAACGAGTGCCACCCCTACTTCACCGGCAAGCAGAAGCTGATCGACACCGCCGGCCGCGTCGAGCGCTTCAAGAAGCGCTACGAGGCGACCCAGCAGAAGCAGGCCGCCCAGAAGCAGGCTTAGCTGCCGCCGCCGCATCGACTCGAGGGCCGCTCCCGCGTGGAGCGGCCCTTGTCGTTTGTGGTGACGGACCGCTGACTTGCGAAGGGGAACGACGATGATCGACAAGCTGGCCGAGATCGAGAAGACGCACGAGGAGCTGACCGCCCGGCTCGCCGACCCTGCCGTGCTCGCCCAGCCTGGGCAGGTGCGCGAAGTGTCGAAGGCGCTCGCCGACCTCGAGCCGGTGGTCAAGCTCTACCGCGAGCTGCGCACCGTCGACCGCCAGCGGGTGGAGAACGCGGAGCTGATCGCCTCGCTCGGCAAGGGCGACGAGCTCGCGGCGCTCGCCGAGGAGGAGCGCACGGCGCTCGACTCGCGCCGCGAGACGTTGCTAGCAGATCTCAAGCGCGAGATCGCGCCCAAGGATCCGCGCGACGGCCGCAACGTGGTGCTCGAGATCCGCGCCGGCACCGGCGGTGACGAGGCCTCGCTGTTCGCGGCCGAGCTCTTCCGCATGTACACCCGCTACGCCGAGGCGCAGGGGTGGAAGGTGGAAGTCATCGACCTCTCGGAGTCCGGCGTCGGCGGCATCAAGGAGGTCTCGGCGATCATCGAAGGGCGCGGCGCCTGGCGCCGGTTCAAGCATGAGGCGGGTGTCCACCGCGTGCAACGCGTGCCGTCGACCGAGGCGCAGGGGCGCATCCACACCTCGGCGGTGACGGTGGCGGTGCTCGCCGAGGCCGACGACGTCGAGGTCAAGGTCGAGGAGAAGGATCTGCGCGTCGACCGCTTCTGCGCCTCGGGTCCCGGCGGCCAGGGCGTCAACACCACCTACTCGGCGGTGCGTCTCACCCACATCCCGACGGGCATCGTCGTCTCCTGCCAGGACGAGCGCAGCCAGATCAAGAACAAGGCGAAGGCGCTGCGCGTGCTCAAAGCCCGCCTGCTGGAGATGGAGCGCGAGAAGGCCGAGGCGGCCATGACCGAAGAGCGCCGCCGCATGGTGGGCTCGGGCGACCGTTCGGAGAAGATCCGCACCTACAACTTTCCGCAGAACCGCGTCACCGACCACCGGATCGGGCTGACCGTCCACCGCTTGCAGGACGTGCTCGACGGCGCGCTCGACCAGCTCGTCGATCCGCTCGTCGATCGTGAGCGCGCCGAGAAGCTCGACCGCGAAGCGCGCGCCAGCACCGGCTCCTGAGCGCCGATTCTCAAGCT
>DATNCU010000271.1:0-15435 GCA_035607145.1 Thermoanaerobaculia bacterium | reverse complement strand
CTCGACACCATCGTGCTGACCGCCTTCGGTGGCGCCAAGACCACCTACACGTTCGGCTACACAGAGATGACGGTGGCGCGTCCTTGCGACGGCAATGGGGGCCTCGGCAGTCTCCAGGCCCGCATGCTGACGTCGGTCACCGCCACCGACGCGACCGGGGCGACCCTCGCAACCTACTCCATGCCCATGCTGCCCACGCCCAGCTATGCCCTCGACCAGAGCTTCGGCTGCAAGGCGCCCGGCTCGCTGCTGTCGCTGGTGCTTCCTACCCAGGGCAAGGTGGCCTGGACCTACCAGGACTACGTCTTCCCGCAAGAGGGCAACAAGACGCATCGCCGGCGCTCCAACGGCGTCTCGACGCGCAAGCTCTACGACGCCGCCGGCGGGCTGCTGGGCACCTGGCAGTACGCCACGCTCTTGCAGCAGTACGTGGGGACGCCGAGCACGCCGATGGAGATCGTCAACACCGTCACCGACCCGCTCGGCAACAAGACCGAGAGCTTCTTCTCGGTCGCCCTCAACGACTTCAACCCGCCGTGGAAGCTCGTCGAGTACGGCCTGCCGCTTGCCCGCTCGGCGGCGGATGCGACGGGCAACCGCTTCCTCTCGACGAAGACCACTGCGTCGGGAGCAGCGACGCCGCTCCGTTCGAGCTACGTGAGGTATGAGGTCGACGCGGGCACCAACTTCGGCGGCACGGTCGACCAGGCCAGCAAGCGCGATCAGCGGCTGGTTTCGACGCGCACGGTGTTCCACGACGACGCCGATCGCTACGCCGACGTCGAGCGGTCGAATTTCGACGGCCTCGGCCACTATCGGACGACCCAGTCGGGAGTGGGCTTCGACAGCGGGGCCCTACGCCTCGAGACGACGGACTTCAACTCCGGCCGCGGGACCTACCCCGGGTCGTTCACGATGCTCGGGTCGGGCGAGAACTGGATCCTGGACACCTACGCCTCGCAGGAGGCGACCGAGGCCGGGAAGACCGCCAAGCGCACGTTCTACTTCGACGGCAACGGCTGGCTGGAACGCACCCGCCTGCACCGCCTCGACACCGGGGCGGCGTCGGCGCAGGACGTCGTCGTCGAGTCCCTTCACAGCGGCGGCAACCTGTCCAGCGAGAGGCACTACGGCGGCGACCTCCAGGGCACCTTGGGTACGGGTTCGCTGTCGGCGCTGTCCCTGCCTCAGCCTCCCCCGTACCGCATCGACTACACCAACCAGTTCGGCGCGCCGGCGACGGCAACCTACGTCGACGCGAGCGGGGCGGCGCTGACTTTCAAGACCCTCGACCAGTCGATCGACCTCTCGACCGGGCTCGTCTCGTCGAGCCGCGACACGTCGGGCGTCGCCACCAGCTACGAGTACGACGGCCTGGGACGCCTCCGCTTCGCCAAGCCCCAGGCGGGCAACGACGGTTGGACGGAGTACGTCTACACCCGGGCGACCGGGCCGGGCTCCGGCCTGGCCCGTGTGGACGTCAAGCAGCTGCCCAACGGGGGAGGGACGCCCCTCGCTCAGAAGACCATCAAGTTCGATGCCCTGGGCCGCGTGTGGCAGGAGCAGCAGCTGATGCCCGACGGCTCCTGGTCCACGCGGGAAACGCTGTACAACGCGATGGGCTGGAAGCAGTCGGTGTCGGAGCTGGGCAACACGGCGAAGAAGACGACTTACTCGCAGTACGACCCGTTCGGCCGCCCCGGCCTGGTCACGCCGCCGGACGGCTCCGGCCACAACGTCAACTTCGCCTACGCCGGCGCGCGGACGGCGGCGCGATCCGTGAAGGTGGCCGACGCTCTCAACGTCGAGCACGCCGCTTGGAGGACGGAGATCTACGATCGCCAGGGCCGCCTGAGCCAGGTCAAGGAGGAGGCGCAGGGCAGCTACCAAGCCTTCACCAACACGACGACGAGCTACACCTATGACGTCGGCAACCGGATCTCCCGGGTCGAGCAGCAGACCTCGGCGGGGACCCAGAATCGCTGGTTCACCTACGACCAGCGCGGGTTCCTGCTCAGCGAGCTGCAACCCGAGAAGGGGGCCGGCGGCAACGGCGTGGTCTCCCACTACAACTACGACGCGCGCGGGCACGCCGGCGGCCGCAAGGTCGACAACGTCGTCGAGCTGACGTTCTCCTACGACCGCGCCGAGCGGCCGCTCAAGACCTGGAACGGTTCGGGTCAGCTGCTGGTCGACCTGTCGTATGGCACCTCGAATTCCGCGGCCGTGCGGACCAACGGCCGCCTCGATACGGCGACCCGCTACAACTACCCGGGCTCGCCGGCGGCCGAGGTGCGCGTCGCCGAGACCTACCGCTACGGCGGCCGGCAGAGCCGCGTGTCGCAGCGGACCACGCAGATCGTCGTCGGTGGCGTCAACAAGGAGTCGTTCCTCCAGACCTACACCTACGACGAGCTGGGGCGGACCTCGCACGTCGAGTACCCGGTCTGCACCTACGTCACGAGCTGCCCGTCGCAGTTCCCACGCGGGCTCGACTACGCCTACTCGAAGGGCTTCCTCACCGGGGTCACCGGGTTCGCCGGCAGCATCGGCTACCACAAGAACGGGCTGTACAACCAGGTCGCGCACGCGAATGGGGTGATCGACTTCCAAGCACTGGAGTCGAGCGCCATGGCGCGGCCGGCCTCGCTTTCTTCGCGGCGCTTCGGCAGCAGCGGATTCCTGCTGTGGAGCTCGGGCAACTACGCCTACGACGGTGCCGGCAACGTGGCGAAGATGGGCAACAGCTACTTCGTCTACGACCACGTGAGCCGGGTGATCGACGGCCACGTGGCGCCGGGCCCGGTGAGCGACGGCACGCTGAGCTGGCAGACCTATACCTACGATCCCTTCGGCAACATCCAGTCGATCGGCGGCACGCCCGGTCGCACCACTGCCACGTCCACTGCCACCAACCGTCTCAACAGCGCCAGCTACGACAGCGCCGGCAACATGACGGCCTGGAACGGCAACTCGTACACCTACGACGCGCTCGGCATGATGACCCGCATGGTGTCCGGCGCCGAGGACTGGCGCTACATGTACACCGCGGACAACGAACGGATCTGGGCCTACCGGGTGAGCGGCCTGGGCGCCGGCTCGGTGCTCAGCCTGCGCGACCTCGACGGCAAGGTCCTGCGCGAGTACGACGCCCACGTCTCGTGGGGCGCCTTCCGCGACTACGTCTACGGTGACGGACGGCTGCTTGCGTCGGAAGGCTCGCAGGCGCAGATGAGCTTCACCGACGTACCGCCGACCTACCCCTACGCCGCGGAGATCGAGGCGATGAAGGCCGCGGCCGTGACCTCGGGCTGTGCGGTGGACCAATACTGCCCGGTCAACAACGCGACGCGCGCCGCGACGATCGTCTTCATCTACCGGGCGCGCGGCATCGTCTACAGCCCGGCCCAATGCAGTCTGAACGGCTTCGCCGTGCCGTACACGGACGTACCCGACACCCACCCCTTCTGCGCCTACATCGCGAGGGCGAAGGCCGACGGCCTGACCGGCGGTTGCGGGCCCACCACCTTCTGCCCCGAGAACCCGGTCGGCAGAGGTGCGGTGGCGGTCTACACCTCCCGGGCCAACGTCTGGAACCCGCCAGCCTGCATCGAGGGGCAGCCGCGGACCTTCTCGGACGTGCCCGCCTCGCACCCGTTCTGCTCGTTCATCGAGGAGACGGACCGCCGCGGCGTCGACCACGGCTGCGGCAGTGGCGCCTTCTGCCCCGACGGCCAGGTCTCGCGTGGGGCGATCGCCCCCCTCATCGTCCGCGGCTTCTCACTGCCGTATCCGGACAAGGGGTACACCAGGCACTACCACCTCGACCACCTCGGCACGCCGCGTCTCATCACCTCGGCCGCGATGTCGAAGCTCGCCTACCACGCCTACCTGGCCTTCGGCGAGGAGCTGACGAGCACCACCCAGGACCTCGAGCAAATGAAGTTCACGGGCCACGAGCGGGACTTCGCGAACACCAGCAGCGTCGCCGACGATCTCGACTACATGCATGCTCGTCACTACAGCCCGCTCCTGGGGCGATTCCTCAGCTTTGATCCCGACGCCTACGACCCGTACAAGCCGCAGAGCTGGAATCGCTATAGTTATGTTCGGAACAACCCCATCAACCTGACCGACCCCACGGGCCGATGCGTGGAGGACGCCTGTGTCGGCGAGTCGGCCGTAGCGGCCTATGCAGCAGGCTTTGCACTGGGCACGGCAGCACTGGGTTGGCTCGAAACTCCGAACGCGTCGGAACCCGACCAGACGAATGGTCAGGTGATGGGTCGACAACTCGCCGCCTTGGCCACGACTGTCGCGAATTGGTTTAGGTCCGAGGGCAAAGGAAACCAGGAGGGCGCCAACGCCGGCGCGGCAGGGTCGGGCTCAGCCGGCACCTCGGTTGGTGACCGCTGGCGTGATCTACAGAAAAACCCCGGCAACTGGGAAAAGGTGAGCTCGAAGCCCGACCCGCGCCAGCCCAAGGGCGGCGAAAGTGTGCGCGACGTGTGGAAGAATAAGCACACCGGCGAGACCGTCGGCGTTCACCGCAAAAACCCGCCCGGTACCACCTCAAAGGGGAAGCCGCGGCACCCGCATCCTTTTGACCCAAAGTGAGAACCATGGCGCGAAAGGACCTCGGCTACGCAATCATCGACGAATGCAAGTGTGGTTTCGAAGAATTTTCGGTCTTGGTGTCATTGATCGACCCTGAGGACCCACAGGCGCTTGCGGAGCTCGTCGACACGATAGTCCGGCTGGTGGACGAAGGTGTGCTCATTTCCAGAAGGAACAGCACCGAGTTGCCGCAGATCACGCGGGAGGATCTGGAGGCATATTTGAGCGCGCGGCTCGGAGCGGCAGAAGATCTCGAGGAGTACCCGGAGGTGGTCCCTGAGCTCTCCTTCATGGCGACGAACCAGGGCATCCTGCTGCTGCGTGAGGAGGACCGGCCGGTCTAGAGACGCCGTCGAGGTCGAACCTCACCGCGCCGGCGCGTTATCCTTGCCCCGTGCTTTCCCTGTCCGTCGTCGTCCCCGTCTACAACGAGCGCTACCTCGTCTGTGAGTCCCTGCGCCGCGTCCTCGCCGCGGCGCCCTCGTGGGAGGGCGTCTCGGCGGTCGAGGTGCTCGTCGTCGAGGACGGCTCGACGGACGGCACCCGCGAGCTGCTGCGTGAATTCGCCGCCGCCGAGCCACGCATCACGCTGATCGAGCACGAGCGCAACAGCGGCAAGGGTGCCGCGGTGCGTACAGGCATCGCGGCGGCGCAGGGGGACCTCATCGTCTTCCACGACGCCGACCTCGAGTACGACGCGCGCGACATCGGCCGGCTGGTCAAGCCGTTCCTGGAAGACGGCGCCGACGTGGTCTACGGCTCGCGCTTCTCGTCGTCGGAACGGCGGCGGGTCCTCTACTACCGCCACACGCTGGGCAACAAGCTGATCACCTTCCTTTCCGACATGGCGACCGACTTGAACCTCACCGACGTCGAGACCTGCTACAAGATGTTCCGCTCGACGCTGCTCAAGTCGCTGCCCATCCGCTCCAACGACTTCCGGCTCGAGATCGAGGTGACGGCGAAGATCGCCAAGCGGCAGGCGCGCATCTTCGAGGTGCCGGTCTCCTACGTCGGCCGCACCTACCGCGAGGGCAAGAAGATCGGCTGGCGCGACGGCTTCCGCGCCCTCGCCGCGATCCTCAAGTACTGGGTGGTCGACGACCTCTACACCGACGACCCCTGGGGCGGCGCCATCCTGCACAACCTCGAGCGGGCACAGCGCTTCAACCGCTGGATGGCCGACGCCATTCGCCCCTACCTCGGCAACCGCGTGTTGGAGATCGGCGCCGGCATCGGCAACCTCACGCACTGGCTGCTGCCGCGCGAGCGCTACGTGGCGAGCGACATCAACTCGCACTACCTGCACTACCTGCGCAACGCCACGGTGGGCAAGCCCTACCTGGAGGTGGCGCGCGTCGACCTCGAGGACCCGGCCTGCTTCGCGCAGTTCTCCGGGCAGTTCGACTGCGTCGTCTGCCTCAACGTGCTCGAGCACGTACGCGACCCGCTCCAGTCGCTGCGCAACGCGCACTCGGCGCTGGCGCCCGGCGGCCGCCTCGTGCTCTACGTGCCCCAGGGGCAAGGCCTCTACTCGACGCTCGACGAGGCGCTGGCGCACCGCATCCGCTACGACCGCCGGATGCTCGCGGACGAGCTCGCCCGTGCCGGTTTCGCGCTCGAGCGCTGCGAGGACTTCAACCGCGCCTCGGTACCGGCCTGGTGGCTCAACGGCAAGGTGCTGCGGCGCCGCAACTTCTCGCGGCTGCAGCTCAAGGGCTACGACTGGATGGTGCCCTTGCTGCGCCGCTTCGACCGCTGGATACCGTGGCGCGGGCTGGGGCTGATCGCGGTGGCGCGCAAGCCGGCCGACGCGGCCGGCGAGGTCGAGGCGAAGCAGGCGGCGCTCGCCGCCGCGAGCTGACGCGACGGCGCGTCAGGGCGGTGATCAACACGGCGCGCCGGTGGCGCGTATGAAGGCGTGGCTGGCGCCCGCGCGCGAAGCGCTCACCAAAGACGCGGGCGCAGGAGGACTTGCCATGCGCTGCCATGACTTCTCGATGCGACTCGCCGCGCCGACCGCGCTCCTGCTCGGGCTCGTTGCCCTCGGCGCCGTACCGGCGGCGGCCGGCGTCGACAGCTGGACGCCGTTCGGCCCCGCACAAGGCCGGCTGGTCTCGGTGGCCGCCTCCTCGCGCGGCGATCTCTACGCCGTCACCGCCTTCGACGGCTTCACCGAGGTCTGGCAGCTGCCGGCGGGTACTACGACCTGGCGCTGGCGCAACAACGGGCTCGGCAAGCCGCCGGGGACGGCGATCGCCGCGCATCCCACGCAGGCCGGCTCCCTGTGGGCAGCCACGGCCGGGCCGGCCGCTGCGATCTTCCGCACCACCGATGCCGGCGCCACCTGGCTGCGCGTGGGCGCTGCCCCGCTGGAGTTCCCGATCCGCCGTCTCTACGTGGTGCCGCTACGCAACTCGGTGGTGCTCTTCGCCCAGGCTGGCGAGGACTCGCCGCCGCGGCTGCTGCGCAGCGCCGACGGCGGCCTCACCTGGTTCGAGGTGAGGGACGCCTGGGGCCCGATCGCGGCGTCGATCGACCGGCGCGGGCTGTTGTACGCGCGGACGGTGGGCTTCGCCGGCCTGGTGCGCAGCACCGACGGCGGCCAGACCTTCCAACCGGTCGTCCAAGCGGGTCACAACGAGCAACTGAACGCGCTGCACGTCACGCGCGGCAAGAACCCCCTGGTGTTCGCCTCGTTCAGCGGCGGCCTGCATCGCAGCACCGACGGCGTGCGCTTCGAGCTCGTGGGCTTCGACGGCAACGGGCCGTCGGCGATCGCCTCGGATCCGCGCGACTCGCGGCGAATCTATGCCGCCGATGCCAACGGCTTCTACACCAGCACGCGTACCGGGAGGGCGAGGAGCTTCTGCCGCACCCAACCCGTGCTCCCCGTCGGGTCCATGGCCGAGCCGAGGGCGATGGTGGCCGGCGCGACGGGCCCGGTCCTCCTCGCCGGCGGCGACCTGCGCGACGCCCGCCTGCAGGTCCTAGGCGAGAGCGGGATCATGGCTTTCGGCGCGGCCGAGGTCACGGTCGCCGAGCAGCCGGCTTCCGAGCTCGCCGTCCGCGTCTACCTCGAGTGCGCGCCGCAGTGCGACGTGCGCACCTTCCTCTCTCACGACGCCGGAGCGACCTTCTCCTTGCTCGCCTTTCAGATCCTGCCGGGCCTGCAGGTCTACGTCACCGACCTCGCGTTCGATCCTGCTTTCGGCTGGAGACGGTTGGAGACCAGCCCGATCGGAACGAATCTGTGGCAGCCGGTGAGGCCCATCCAGGTACTGTCGCACCGGGTGGACGCGGTGGCGATCGCCGCCGGGGAGTCGTTGCTCGCCGGCGGCACGGAAGGAGTGCAGAGACGCGAAGGCGAGGCGGGCGCGTGGGAGACGACGCTCTCCAACGTCACGGCGGGCGGGTCGCTGCGCGCAATCGACCTGCGTGTCGATGCGGGGGCGGCCGACCGCGTGCTGGCGCTCGCGCTCGCGACCGCCGCCGGCGATCCGCCGCCGGCGCCGCAGCTGCGCGCTTTCCGCAGCCTGGATGCCGGCGCGCACTGGAGCCCGGTGCTGCCGACGCTCGCGGACCTCCTCGACATCGAGCCGGTGCTCGGCTCGCCGACGGGCCTCTTGGCGCTCGTCGCCGTCGCGGGCGGCAGCGAGCTGCGGCGCAGCGACGACGGCGGCGGGACCTCGGTCTCCATCCACACCTTCACCACCGCCGAAGCGGTCACCGACGTCGCGGTCGACGCCGTGGCGCCCGGCGTGCTCTACGCGGCGAGCGCGGTCGGTGTGCTGCGCAGCCGCGACGGCGGCGCCACCTGGGAGAGCACGCCGGGAACGCTCGACGCGTGGGGCCCCTATCGCCGGCGGATGCAACGCCTGTGGGTGCACCCGACCGAGCGCGGGCACGTCTTCGCCGCCCCAGCCGACGGCGGCCTCTTCGAGAACCGCCTCGCGGACTAGCGTCCGCGGCCCGCTCACCCGCCGATGCGGTACATCTCGACGCGCGGCTCGGGCACGCCGTGCCCGGCGGCGATCCGTTCGGCGCGCTCCTCGGAGTAGCGGTCGGTGCGGGCGCCCCAGAAGGCGGCGATGCGCTCCGCCAGGTCGTCGTCGCTCTCGCCGGCGCGCAGCGGCGTCTTGAGGTCGAGGCCGGTGGCGGCGAAGAGGCAGGCGAAGAGCTGGCCGTCGGCGGTGAGGCGCGCCCGCGAGCAGTCGCCGCAGAAGGGGCGGCTCACCGAGGCGATGACGCCCAGCTCGCCCTCGCCGTCGCGGTAGCGGAAGCGCAGCGCCACATCGTGCGCGTTGCAGCGCGGCGCCGGCTCGATGGGCAGCTCGGCGCCGACCCTGGCGACGATCTCCTCGGCGGTGACCACGCCGCCCGGCTGCCAGCCGTTGACGGTGCCGACGTCCATGTACTCGATGAAGCGCAGCACGAAGCCCGGCCGCTTGAAGAAGCGCGCCAGCTCCGCCACCTCGTCGTCGTTGACGCCGCGCATGACGACGGCGTTGACCTTGATCGGCACCAGGCCCGCCGCGGCCGCCGCCTCGATGCCGGCGAGCACCGACGGCAGGTGGCCGCGGCTGCCGCTCAAACGATCGAAGGTTTCCGGCCGCAGGCTGTGCAGGCTGACGGTGACGCGGGCGAGGCCCGCCGCGCGCAGCGCCGCCGCGTCGCGGGCGAGCAGCAGGCCGTTGGTGGTGAGCGCGAGGTCGCCGATGCCCGGCGTCGCGGCGAGCAGTGCCACCAGCCGGTCGAGGTCGCGGCGCAGCAGCGGCTCGCCGCCGGTGAGCCGCACCTTGGTCACCCCCAGCGTGGCGAAGACCCGCACCAGCCGCGCCGTCTCCTCGTAGCTGAGCAGCTCGGCGCGGGTGAGGAACTCGTACTCGCGGTCGCCGGGCATGCAGAAGCCGCAGCGCAGGCTGCAGCGGTCGGTGACCGATACCCGCAGGTCGGTGAGCGGCCGGCCGAGCCGGTCGCGGGGGGCGAGCATGGCTCGATTGTAGCGACCGCGGGCCGCGAGGGCGTCGTTCCCGACGCCCTCGCCTCTCAAACGCGGGCCCGGTTGGCAGAGCACCGAGGGCCGCTGCTAGACTCTGCGCCGCGAGAGCGAGCCATGATCGTCGAAAAACGCCGCATCGAAGACTCCACCCTGCTCAACGTCGAGGGCGTCATCAAGCTCGGCGAGAGCGCGCAGTTCTTCGCCCAGGCGCTGGAGCGGGCGCTGGAGGAGGACGAGGGCAACGTCCTCGTCGACTTCTCGCGCATCAACTACATCGACTCGACGGGCATCGGCGAGCTGGTGGGCTACCTCGGCCGCTTCCGCGACCGCAACCGCAAGCTCATTCTCATCAACCCCTCGGACCGCATCCGCAAGCTGCTGGCGATCGCCCAGCTCGACCGCCTGTTCACCATCTACGACAGCCTCGAGACGGCGCTCCATTCCGAAAAAAAGCCTGCCTAGGATCCCGGGAGACGGTACATGGCCATCATCGACGAGCCCGGCGTCGCCGACGCCCAGGCATCCGCCAGCGGCGCGGGCGCCACGCCCCCGGCAACCGCTGAAGAACTGCGCGAGTTGCAGTCTCGCTTCCCCGACTGGGTGAGCCTCGAGGACGAGGCGCGCGAGCGCTACCGCAGCGACTACGGCCGCTGGACCTTCAAGACCCCCGGCGCGGTCGCCAAGCCGCGCACCACCGAGCAGGTGGCCGAGCTGGTGCGCTTCTGCCGCACCCACGGCATCACCATCACGCCGCGCGCGCAGGGGCACAGCCAGAGCGGCCAGTCGACCAACGCCGGCGGCGTGCTGCTCGACATCACCGGCATGAACGAGATCTCCGCGATCGACGGCGAGACCATGCTCGCCGACGTGCAGGGCGGCGTCGTCTGGCGCGACCTCGTCGCCGCCACCTGCGAGCACAACCTGGTGCCGCGGGTGCTCACCAACAACCTCGGCGTCTGCGTCGCCGGCACGGTGTCGGTGGCCGGCATCGGCGTGGCGAGCTTCCGTTACGGCCTGCAGGCCGACAACGTTGCCGAGCTCGAAGTGGTGACCGGCACCGGCGAGGTGGTGGTCTGCTCGCGCGAACAGAACCGCGACCTCTTCGACGTCGTGCGCTGCGGCTTCGGGCAGTTCGGCATCATCACCCGCGCCAAGGTGATGCTGCGCCGCTGCAAGCCGCGCGTCCGCATGTACCACCTGCTCTACGACGACCTCGGCGCCTTCATGCGCGACGCCGAGCGCATCATGGACCCCGAGGACAGCAAGTACCACTCGCTGGAGTCGCGCTCGGCGCCCTGCCTGATCTTCACCAAGCGCATCGGCGACGGCATCAAGCTCGCGCAGGGGATGCAGACCTACGCCTACTGGATGTACCCGCTCTTCCTGACCGTCGAGTACGAGCCAGGCGAGGAGGTCGACGACGCGGCGTTCCTCGAGGGGCTGCGCTACTACAAGCGGCTGGAGACGGTGGAGTACTCGCAGAACGAGTTCTGCAACCGCCTGGAGCCGATCTTCGAGCTCTGGCAGCGGGCGGGCGCCTGGGAGATGGCGCACCCGTGGATGGAGGTCATCCTGCCCTGGGACAAGGCGCAGGAGTACATCGAGCTGGCGCAGAGCAACCTGCCGCCGCAGGCGCTCGGCGCCGGCGGCCACGTGCTGCTCTGGCCCGCCTACACCGGCACCTCCGATGCGCCGCTCTTCATGCACCCGCCGGGGAAGTTCCTCATGGGTTGGGGCATCCTGCCCTCGGTGCCGCAGAAGTTCCTCGACCAGGCGCTGTCGCAGCTCGAGATGGCGAGCGAGCTCGCGATCGCCTTCGGCGGCAAGCGCTACCTGTCGGGCTACATCACCTTCGACACACCCGAGCGCTGGGCGGCGCACTTCGGCGACGAGTGGCCGCGGGTGGTGGCGGCGAAGAGCAAGTACGACCCTGACGGCATCCTGGCGCCGGGCTTCATCCAATACGCGTGACCACCATCCACATCGCCCACAGCCCCGACTCTGACGACGCCTTCATGTTCTGGGCGCTGTCGCAGGGCGTCCTCGACACCGACGGCATCGCCGTGGAGCACGTGCTCGCCGACATCGAGACCCTGAACCAGGCGGCGTTCGCCGGCCGCTACGAGGTGACGGCGCTGTCGCTGCACGCCTACGCCTACCTCCACGACCGCTACCAGCTGATGCCGTCCGGGGCGAGCTTCGGCGACGGCTACGGGCCGGTGGTGGTGGCGCGAGAGCCGCTCGACCGCTGCGACCTCGCCGGCGTCGAGGTGGCGATCCCCGGCAAGCTCACCACCGCGGCGCTGGCGCTGCGGCTCTGGCAGCCGGCGGTCTCGACGCGGATCGTGCCCTTCGACCAGGTGCTCGACGTGGTCGCGCGCGGCGAGGCGGCGGCGGGCGTGGTCATCCACGAAGGCCAGCTCACCTACGGCGAGCAGGGGCTCGTCTCGCTCGTCGACCTCGGCGCCTGGTGGAAGGAAGAGACCGGCGGCCCACTGCCGCTGGGCGCCAACGGCATCCGCCGCGACCTGCCCGAGGAGACCAAGCGCCTCCTCTGCCGCCTGCTGCGCGAGAGCATCGACTGCGGCCTGGCGCGGCGCGGAGAGGCGCTCGACTACGCGCTGCGCTACGCGCGCGGCATCGAGGACGACCGCGCGCGCGCCGACCGCTTCGTCGGCATGTACGTCAACGAGTGGACGCGCGACTACGGCGAGGCGGGCCGCGCCGCCGTGCAGGGCCTCCTCGACCGCGGCCACGCCGCCGGGCTGCTGCCGGAGCGCGTCGTCGCCGAGTTCATCTCGGCCTAGGCAGTGGCGCCGGCCGGTCGGCCGCCGCCTGCGACCGCTTCAAGCCGGCGGCGGGAAGTCGAAGGAGTCGGGGAGCAGGTGAGCCAGCGTGCGCTCGAGCCGCTCGCCTTCGGGGTTGACGAGGAGGATCGGCACGTCCTCCACCAGCTCGCGCAGCGTCTCGCGGCACATGCCGCAAGGGGCAGAGGGCGGCGAGCTGGAGGTCACCACCACCACCGCCTGCGGCCGCTTGAGGCCGCGCCCCACCGCGGCCGTGACCGCGTTGCGCTCGGCGCAGAGCGACAGGCCGTAGGAGCGGTTCTCGACGTTGCAGCCGGTGACGATCGAGCCGTCCTCCATCAACAGCGCCGCGCCGACGGCGAAGCGGCTGTACGGCGCGTGCGCTCGCGTGCGGACGTCCCAGGCGGCGGCGATCAACGGCTCCCAGTCGATCATCGGCGCGGAAATGTACCACCGCGCGAGCGCGCAACCGGCCGCGGCGCGCCCGAAAACGAAGGTGGGCGGCCTCCGAAGAAGCCGCCCACGCGATCGATCGGCGAAGGACCAGGAGCCTACGGGCTCTTCGTGCTCCAGGGCGGCACCAGCCCGGTCTCGAAGCCGTCGGCGAAGATCTTCTTGTAGCCGCTGATCTCGGTGTCGGTGTTGTTGGCCGGGTTGGTCTCGCCGATGCCGGTGACGGTGACGGTGGCCGAGGTGGTGAAGCTGCCGATGGCAGGCGTCGGAGCGTTGACCGTCACCGTGTAGGTGAGCTGGCCGCCGACGGCGACGTCGACGGTCTCGTTGAGGTTGGCGGGGCTGGTGGCGCCGCCGGTGTCGCAGAGGGTGGTGGTGCCGGCGCCGGTGCCGGACTCGGCGCACACCCACGACAGGCTTTGGATGTTGCTGGTGGGGAGCACCGAGGTCACGTTGGCGCCGGTGATGTCGACCGGCCCCGGGTTGGTGACGCGGATCTCCACCGTCATGACGCCGCCGTCGGCGGCCGGCGGCGAAGTGGTGACCACGTCGACGGCGAGGTCGGCGCCGAAGTCGAAGGTCGCGGTGACTGTCTTGTTGACGCTCATGGTGACGCGGCAGACGTTGCCCGGCTGGATGCTGTCGCAGCCGCCCCACGAGGTGAACAGCGAGCCCGCGTCCGGCGTCTCGCTCAAGTCGACGACGGTGTTCTGCACGTACGCCTCGTCGCAGTCGACGCCGGAGATGGTGCCGCAGTTGATGCCGGCAGGCGAGCTGGTCACCGTGCCGCCGCCGCTGCCGGCGAGGTCGACGTGAAGGCTGCGCGCGTTGAGCACGTAGGTGGCGGTCACCGTGGTGGCGGCGGTCATCGTCACCAGGCAGTGACCGGTGCCGGCGGACTCGCAGCCGCCGCCGGTCCAGCCGTTGAAGGTGTAGTTGAGGTCCGGCGTCGCCAGCAGCTCGACCGTGGTGCCGTAGTCGTAGGTGTGCGTGCAGGTGGCGCCGCAGTTGATGTCGCCGGCGTGCGGCGCCAGGCTGGTGACGGTGCCGTTGGTGCTGTTGACGGTGAGCAGGAAGGTCTGCAGGGTGAAGACGGCGATGCCCGTGCGCGGCGCGCTCATGTTCAGGCTGCAGTCCGCGGCGCCGAACGACGAGCAGTCGTTGGCGGTCACCGTGTCCCAGCCGGTGAAGTCGCTGCCGGTGTCCGGCGTCGCGTGCAGCGCCACCGTTGCGGTGTCGGGGAAGCTCGCCGTGCAGGTGGTGCCGCAGTCGATGACGTTGGCGTAGGGAGCGAGGCTCGCCACAGTGCCGCTGCCGTTGCCGATCTTGGTGACGGTGACCGGGTTGGTGTCGGCGGTGATGTTGATCTTGTAGTCCTCGACCTCGCCGACGCCGCCGCCGCCGCCGGGGCCGGGGTGCGCGGAGCCGGCGGCCTGCAGCCGGAAGCGCGCGTAGGTGTCGCCGTTGACCGAGGTGCCCAGCGGCGGCGTGACGCTCACCGTGTTGGAGCCGGGATAACTGCCGCTGAAGACGCGCTCGCCGACGTCGTCGAAGTCGCCGTCGCCGTTGTAGTCGACCCAGGCGTCGAGGTCGGGGGCGGTGCCGTTGGCGCCGCTGCCGCCCTTGGTGAGGGTGAAGGAGCCGGCGGTGTTCTCGGCGAAGGCGCCGAAGGTGACGCCGTCCTCGTCGTCGCTGCCGGCGAGGTCGTCGCCATCGGCGTTGGCGCTCGGCGCGCCGTCGTTCTCGCTGTCGACGATGCCGCCGAGGAAGAGCGTGCCGCCGTTGCCGCCGTCGCCGACGATGTGCCGCGCGCCGGCCTGCGCGACGGTGGTGGGGTAGCGTAGCGAGGTGCCGTTGTTGGGGGCGTCGCCGAAGTCGGTGGCGCCGAGGCAGAAACCCTCGACGCGGCCGGCGGTGCTGGCGGCGACGTAGGCGCAAACCTTGTCGCTGGCGGTCGGCGCGGGGCTGATGGCGATCGAGCGGGCGCCGCCGAGGCTGCTGGTGGCGGACTCGACGAAGCTGAGCTTGCCGGTGCCGGGGTCGCGGCCGAAGAGCGCCACGGCGTTGCTGGTCGAGGCGGCCGACAGCACGTAGGAGCCGTCGGGCGTCACCGCCACGCCGCGGGCGCCGAGCAGACCGACGACCGGGCCGGTGCCGTTCTGCTGCTTCTCGACGTAGGTGAGCGCGCCGGTGCCGGCGTTGCGCGAGAAGACGCCGATCGCGTTGTCGTTCGGCGCCGCGGTGTAGACGTGCTTGCCGTCGGGGCTCATCGCCGCCCAGGCGACGCCGGAGAGGCCGTCGACGCTGCCGCCATTGTCGACGAGGGGTGTCGGAGAGAGCAGGCGTCCGAACGTAATGACGGTGTCACGCGTGAAGCGGGTGATGGCGTTGTCGCCCGAAGCGGTGGCGTAGACGTAGGCGCCGTCGGGGCTGGTGACCGTCGAGGTGGGGCTGTTCAGCGAGTTGCCACCCGCGGCGGTGTTGTCGCGCACGCTCTGCACGAAGGTGAGGGCGCCGCTGGTGGTGTTGCGCGCGTAGGTGGTGACGCGCTCCTGG
>DATNCU010000368.1:0-2193 GCA_035607145.1 Thermoanaerobaculia bacterium | reverse complement strand
CGAGCTGGTGGTGGCGGGTGATCTCGACGATCTTGGTGGCGAGCGCGAGCGAGTACGGCGGGTACTCGAAGAGCGGATAGTGCGGCACCACCACCTGGTGGAAGGAGAGCCGTGCCTCCGGTCCCGCCGCCTCGAGCAACGCGAGGCGCGAGGGCAGCGCGTAGCTGATGACGTGCACCTCGTCGCCGCCGGCGGCGAGCGCCATGGCGAGCTCGGTGGCGACGACGCCGGAGCCGCCATAGGTCGGGTAGCAGGAGATGCCGATCTTCAAGGGCAGGACCTCGGCCGGGGCCTCATCGTACCCCCCGCGGCAGCAGCGCCAGCGGGTCGGAGACGGCGAGCGGCAGCGGGCTCCAGAAGGGCTCGCCGTAGGCGGCGCCGATCATCAGCCCGAAGTGCTGAGCGCGGCCGGCGATGGCGAGGCGGAACTCGGGGGAGGAGACCTTGGTGGCTGCCGGGGGAGGGGGCGCAACGGGCACCTGCGTCGTCGCCGGCGCAGTCGCCCAGCCCGCTCCAGGCTCCGTGCCGCGCGGCTGGTGCAGCTGCGACTCGTAGGCGTCGAGCGCCCGCTGCTTCGCCTCCCACGCCGTCGAGACGTCGACGATGAACGACGGCGCGAAGGGGTCGTGCTGCATGTACGAGAAGACGGCCGCGGGGCGGTGCGGCTTGCCGGCGCCGCGTCGCGCGAGGCCGGCGTAGAAGCAGGCGTCGGCGACGAGTCGATGCGCGCGGCCGTGGTCGGGGTGGCGGTCGGCGGGTGTCGGCCCGAGGACGAGCTCCGGTCGCAGCCGGCGCAGCTCGGCGATGAGCGCGTCCTCCTCCACCGTGCCGTTGCGCAGGCCACCGTCCCCGCAGTCGAGGAAGGCGAGCGCCACCGCGCCGAGCGCGGCCGCGGCGTTTTCCGCTTCGCGCCGGCGACCTTCGGCGGTGCCGCGGCTCCCCGCTTCACCCGTCGTCAGGTGCAGCAGGCCGACGCGCTTGCCGGCCTGCGCGAGCAGCGCCAGCGTGCCGCCGCAACCGAGCTCGGCGTCGTCGGGATGGGCGCCGATGGCGAGGACGTCGAGTGGCTCGCTCACGTCGCGGCCTCCGGCGTCTGCGACGGCTGCACGTCCCCGCGCGCGCTTTCCGGTGCGCGCAACAGCTGTACGTCCATGGTGTCGATCGCGAGCTGCTCCCACAGCGCTTCGCCGAAGCCTTCGCCGTAGCGGCCGCGGAAGTGCGCCGCGGCAAGGACGCGCTCGTGCAGGGTGCCGCCGGGAGCGGCGTAGTCGCGCAGGCCGGCGAGCCGGCGCTGGGCCACCTCGTCGCGCTGGGCGCGGGCGCGGGTGAGCTTCTCGGCGAAGCGCTCGAAGGCGGTCTTCACCTGCTCGTGCGTCTTCTCCCAGGGTCGTTCGAGGTTGGGGTCGAGGGCGACCGCCGCCTCGCGCAGCGCGGCGAGCTCGGCGAGCGCGCGCTCTTGCGCGGGCCCCACCGGGTCACCGCCGAGCCTGGCAGCGAGCGAGCGCTCAACCTCGATCGCAGGCGCGAGCAGCAGCCGCGGCTCGAGGCCGGTCTGCGCGAGCGCGGCGAGCTGGCGTTCTTCGAGGACGAGCGCGCGCGGCCGCGGCGCCACCGCCGGCGGCTGCACGCCGAGCAGCTCGTACAGCGGCGCCGCCTGCGCGAGGTAGGACATCTCGCCCGGCCCCATCACCTGCACGCTTGTGCCGAGCACCGCATCCTGCAGCGGCGGCCGCGACAGCACGTTGGGCGAGACGGCGGCGGGGTTGCCGTCGATCAGCGCCAGCAGGTCGGCGATGCGACGCGGCTCGCTCGCGCCTTCGCTGGCCCCGCGCGTGCCGCGCAGCGTCCAGCCATCCTCGCCCGACCAGGTGACGCGACGGCGCTCGGCGCCGGCGAGGGCGAAGAGCGGCGCCGCGCCCGGCTGCGGCGCGACTTGCAACGGGTAGCCGCGGCCGGTGATCACAGCCTCGGCGCGCGCGAGCGCGTCGCCCACTTCCGTGCGGCGCTCGACGAGGCGTCGCAACAGCGGCCGCTGCGCCGCCTTGAGCTCGGGCAGCTGGGCGTCGACGAGGAGAGGACATCGCTCGCCGAGCAGCGCCACGGCGAGCCGGCAGAAGGCCTCGCCGAAGCGCGCGTCGGGGCGGTACCAGCGGCCGAGCGTGGCGATCCACGAGGCATAAGGCTCGTAGGGGA
>DATNCU010000351.1:0-14897 GCA_035607145.1 Thermoanaerobaculia bacterium | reverse complement strand
AAGGAGACGCTGCCCTGCGCGATCGTGGCGTCGAGCCCGTGCGCCCGCAGCTCCTCGGAGTCGTAGGTGCGGGCGAAGAAACCGCGCTCGTCGCCGTGCCGCTCCGGCTCGAGGACGAAGACGCCGGCCAGTGGGGTGGCCCTGAAGATCACGTCGCCGATCCCGCCCGCCGCGTCGCCGGGCTCACGGCGCCGCCACCTCGCCCTCGCGCCTCACCACACCTTCCACGGCGGCTGCTCCCCCTTCCACAACGCGTTGAGGTGAAGGTAGTCGCGGTAGGTGTCCATCGGGTGCCAGAAACCCTCGTGCACGTAGACCGAGAGCTGCCCATCGCGCGCCAGGCCGCGCAGCGGTTTCTGCTCGAGGAACAGCTGCGGGTCGTCGTCGAGGTAGTCGAGCGCCTCGCGCTGGAAGACGAAGAAGCCGCCCGAGACGAGCCCTTGCGCCACGGGCTTCTCGGCGAACTCGACGACCCGCGAGCCCTCGACCTCGAGCTCGCCGTAGCGCGACGTCGGGTGCACGCCGGTGACGGTGGCGAGGCGCCCCTGGGCGTGGTGGAAATCCAGCAGTGCGCCGATGTCGATGTCGGAGACCGCATCGCCATAGGTCAGGCAGAAGGTCGGTGCGTCGGCGAGGTAGCGCCGCACCAGGTACAGGCGCGCACCGGTAGCCGAATCGGCACCGGTCTCGGCGCAGGTGACGCGCCAGCTCTCGTGGCCGTTCTCGTCGTGGTGCTCGAGCGGCAAGCTGCCGTCCATCGCCACCGTGAAGTCGCCGAGCATCTCCCGGTAGCGCAGGAAGTACTGCTTGATCTCCCACCCCTTGTAGCCGAGGCAGAGCACGAAACGGTCGAGCCCGTGGTGGCCGTAGAGCTTCATGATGTGCCAAAGGATCGGCCGTGGGCCGACCTCGACCATCGGCTTGGGGCGGTGCTCGGTCTCCTCGCGCAGGCGCGCCCCCTGGCCGCCGCAGAGGATGACCACCGGGATCTCCCGGCGGGGCAAAGAGACGGAGCTCGCTCGCATGCGGGGGCGATTCTATCGAGACGGTACGATTCGGCGGTGAGCGCGCCGAGCGGGCGCCACGACGACCAAACCGGAGGGCCTAACAATGCGAGTGATGGTGACAGGCGGAACAGGCGTGGTGGGTTCGCAGGTGGCGCAGCGGCTGCTTGCGCGCGGCGATGAGGTGGCGGTACTGACGCGCAGCGCCGAAAAGCCTGTGCCGGCGGGCGCGCAGGCGGTCGTGGGCAACCTCGCCGACCCGGCAACCGTGCGCAAAGTGTTCGTCGGTTACGACGCGCTTTTCCTACTCAATGTGGTCAGCCCCGCGGAGACGCACGAGGGCTTGATGGGCTTCAACGGCGCTCGCGACTGCGGCGTGCGTCGCATCGTCTATCTGTCGGTGCAAAACGCCGACGGCGCGCCACACCTCCCCCACTTCGGCGGCAAGCTTCCGGTCGAGATGGCGCTCGCGAAGTCGGGTCTCGAGTACACGGTCCTGCGCCCCAACAACTTCTACCAGAACGACTACTGGTACAAGGACGCCATGCTGCAGTACGGCGTCTATCCGCAGCCGCTCGGCAGCGCCGGCCTCTCGCGCGTCGACGTGCGCGACATCGCCGACGCCGCCGTGGCCGCGCTGACGAGCGACGGCCACTCGGGTGAAACCTACGACCTCGTGGGACCCGACGCCTGGACCGGCGAGAGCACAGCGGCGGCGTGGAGCGAGGCGCTCGGCCGCGAGGTGCGCTACGCCGGCGACGACCTCGACGCCTGGGAGGAGCAGAACCTGCGCTACCTGCCCCCGGCGCTCGCCTACGACTTCCGCATGATGTACCAGTTCTTCCAGGAGCACGGCCTCGTGGCGACCGCCGAGGCGTTGGCGCGCGTCGAGCGGCTGATCGGCCACCCGCCGCGGAGATTCGAGGACTTCGTCGCCGAGACAGCGGCGGCATGGCGGGGAGGCGGCTGACGCGAGTCCGTGTCGAACCCCGTTGCCCGCCTGCTGCTCGCCCTCGGCGTCGCGCTGGTACTGCTCGCGCTGGCGTGGCAGTTCCTGCCTTGGCGTCCGGGCCGGCTGCCCGGCGACTTCGCGTGGGGGAAGGGCAACGTCCGCGTGTTCCTGCCGTGCGGGACGTCGCTATTGGTCAGTGTCTTACTGACGTTGGTGCTATGGCTGGTTTCCCGCATCGGCCGTTGAGCAGCGGTGGTGCCCGCGCGCCGGGCGTCGCTGTCCCTCTCTTGCAGCGAGTCAACACCTCCGGTTCGAGGCGATCATGAAGCCCACTCAACGCTGGACGGTCGCCGTCGTGGTGTTCGCCATCCTCGCGCCCGCCGCCCTCGCTGCTCCGGCGCCAGCACCGCCATCGGGACCGCTGGCACCCGGCATCCAGGCCTTCGAGGCCCGCCGCTATGAGGAAGCACGGAAGTTCTTCGCGCCGTACGCGGCGGCGCATCCACGCGACGCCGATGCGGCGTTCTACCTCGGCCGCACGCTGCTCGGACTACGCAAGGCCGACGAGGCCGTCGATTGGCTCGAGAAGGCCGCCAAGCTGGCACCGCGGCGCAGCGACGTCCACTTGCACCTCGCCCGCGCCTACGGCCGCGCCGCGCAGGAAGCGAGCCTGCTGCGCAAGCCCGGCTTGGCGAAGGACGCGCACGCCGCCTGGCTGAAGACCGTCGAGCTCGACCCCGAGAACGTCGACGCGCGCGAGGACCTGGTGAACTTCTACCTCATCGCGCCGGGCTTCATGGGCGGCAGCGTCGACAAGGCCCGCGAGCAGGCCGGCGAGATCGCCAAGCGCGACGCGGTACGCGGCGCCATCGCCCGCGCCAACATCGCCATGAACCAGAAGGACACCGCCGGCGCCGAACGCATCGCTCAGGAGGCGCTAACCAAGCACCCGGGTGAGCCGCGCCTACGCTACGCGCTCGGCCTCCTCTACCAGGCTCAAGAGCGCTGGGACGCGGCCTTCGAGATCTACGAAGCGATGCTGGCCACCGACCCCGACGCCTGGAACGCCCTCTACCAAGTCGGCCGCACCGCGGCGCTCTCCGGCCAACGCCTCGATCGCGGCGCCTCAGCGCTCAAGCGCTACCTCGGCCACCCGCAGGAGCCGGACGCGCCGCCGCTCGCCAACGCGCACTATCGCCTCGGGATGATCTACGAGAAACAGGGCAACAAGACTGCCGCGCGGGCCGAGTACCAGGCCGCGATCAGGCTCGATCCGAAGCTTGACGATGCTCGGGCCGCGCTGAAGAAGCTCGGGTGAAATCAGGGAGCGCGTCCGAGTAGCCGAGGCCAGCCCAGCCAGAGACGATCGCAGCTCGCCTCGGTATCGCAAGCAGCCGTCCGTATCGCGCTTGCGACGGGAATTTCGCCGGCGGCGTCCGTCTAAGCATACGTTGGCTGCAAGAGCCGAGCAGTAAAGGCCGACCCAGCGCCGGGCCCGAGACCAACTCAATGGGGCCATCACTGGGACGCGGACACCCAAGGGCACGGAGTGCGGTCGGGGAGGCCAACGCGTGACTGGCGTCACTCGGTGCACTTGAAAACATGAAGAGCTGCAGAAGACCGGTCCGACCGGCAAGCAATCAAACCGTCGGCGATGTCGGCATGTACTACATGTGCAACCGTAAGGCTCGTGATCCGCCTCACTCGTGGTTGGAGCGGAGCAGAATCATCAGCCTCTGGGATTCTTACTGCCGGCCGACGTTCCATCAACCTATCAACATCACAAGGACTTACATATGAAACAGCTAAGCAGAGAGCATCAGGCAGTTCTGGATCAGAAAGTTGGTTTCGCCGCTTTCCGCCCTGTGGTTGAGGACGAGCAGTCTCTCGACCTGCTCAGGTTCTATGACAGCTTTGATGGAGCGGTATCTGCTTTCATCTTGACAGAACTTCACATCCGTCAAGCCGACAGATGCAAGGCTCTCGGAGTACTCGCGGACTATCAAAAGCATTCGGCAGGGGCCGGCGCCAAACAGAATTCAACAGGGCTGAGCTACCTCGAGACGGCACAGACTCACCTCGATGAGTTCCGCAAGGCACTGAAGGCGGAGAATCCGGTCGACAAGGGTTTTTCTCGGCAGCTCAACGAGACCAAGACAGCGATGAAGGAGGCCCTCGCTCAGGTTGAGATCAAAGGAACGGACGCTCAGGGGCTGGGGGCGGTGATCGACGAGGTATCTGGCCTTTTTGCAATCGGCGCGACGAGTGTCAACGTGTTCGTCTACGTGGGCAAGAAACTGGACGAGCTGAAGGCGATGAGAAGGACCCCGGGACGAGGCGCCGAGACGAACATTGCCGTTTGGAAACTAGTTGCTGCGGCGGTGTTACTGGCGCTCGGCAGTTGGGTTGTCTACAAGTGCTACTACTCTCCGTGGAGATGCTCAAAGAAGGAGAAGGCAATTTACAATTCGATATTGGCAGTCGCTATCGTGACCTTTGGAGCCTGTGAATAGGACAACGCGACCGCCACGGAACGCCGGTCGCAGCAGACGGGCGCACTTTCCCCAGCAACAGATCAACCCACCGTGAGCTCGACGCCGCGGCATCCCAGGCCCGTGCAATAGAAAGCCGAGAGCTTCTCGCCGACCATGGCGCGGCAGCCGTACGGCGCCGATGGCAGACGCAGGGTGTAGTGCCCCTCGTCGTCGCCGCGGCCATCGTAGAGGTCGCCACGAAGCCAGTTGCCCACGCACTGCACCTTTGCGCCACCGGGCGAGGGTCCGGTGGGGTCGCGAACGAACGCCACGGCCACGACGGCGAGCGCAGCCGCGACGGAGAAGCGTCTCAGTCCGGTAACGCCGTGACCGGCGTCACCGGCCGCCCGCCGGCGAGCTGCAGCGCGGCGTGGACGACGTTCCAGCTGTCGATCGCGATGCGCTCCAGCGAGAGGTCGCCGACGGTCCAGTCGATGGCGCCCTCATCGTACGGGTAGCGCATCACGATCCCGTCGGCCTCGCTGCCGACGAGCACCTCGGGGTGGTAGGCGAAGAGGATCACGGTGCCCTTGCCATAGCCGAAGCGAACGATGGTGGGTTGGCCGTCGCCCGCGCGCGAGGCGGCGCCGGGCGGCGCCACGGCGCGGGCCCACACTTCCCAACCGGGCAGCTTCGCGTTGGGCTCGAACCAGGGGCCGCCGCCGTAGAGGAAGCGCGTGCGCGCCGGCATGTCGATGGCGCGCATGGTCGGGTTCGTGGTGTCGATCGCCGCCTCGACGAGGTCGACGTTGGCGCCGTCACGCCAGGGCGTCCAGCCGAAGGGGCCGACTCCCGAGCCGTCGAAGAGGCGCAGGTTGTACGTCCAGCTCTGGAACCAGCCGTAGCCGTAGTAGTCCCAGCGCACCGTCGACGCCGCGGCGTAGGCACCGGCGCAGAAGCCGACGTAGGCGCCGCCGCTGTTGACGAAGGCGCGCACCTTCGAGACGCCTGCGGCGCCCAGGCTCGCATCGCGCGCGTAGGACCAGCCGCCGGGCCCGATCAGCGCGCGGAAGCGGCGCTTGCCACCGCTGCCGAGGACGCCGCGCGCGAGCGCCGCCGCGTCGACCTTCTGCCAGGTGAAGCCGTAGGCGGTGAAGATCGACTCGAGGGCGGTGACGTCCTCCTCCCAGACGCCGTCGTCCTCGTAGGCGGGGTCGTAGAGGGCGAAGTCGGCGACGCATCTCGGGCACGTGCTCGCCGAGGCGGCCGTGGGCCCGGTGGCCGTGAGCGCCGCCGAGCCGGCGAGAAGCCCTGCCGCGAGAAGGAGCGCGGTCTTCACGGTTCCCACACTCTATGCCCACAAGCCGTCGCAGCGCCTGCTCTCTTGATTAGAATCCGCCCACTTTCGATCGACAAGAAGAAGACTCCAAGATGACCGACGTGAGCCTCCCCGCCCCGTCGCCGGTGCTCCCCGCCGCGAGCGCCGCGCCCGCGGCCGCTTCGCTCTGGCGGCGCGTGCTGCGCGTGGGATGGATGTCAGTCGCCCTCGGCCTGACGATCGAGCTGCTGCTGTTCGCCCTCGCCACCACCCGGGGGTTCCCGAAGCTCGTGCCGGTGGTGGCCGACCTGGCGCAGAAGGTTTCCTGGGCGACGATCGTCTGCGTCGGCCTGGCGATCGGCAACACCGCCGGCAGGCGGCGCTCCGATCGCATGGGGCTGCTCGGCCTGATCTCGGCGCCCGTCGGCTTCCACGTCGCCCGCGCCGCCCACAAGGGAGTCGGTCAGGCGCTGGGGCTGGTCGCCGGCGCCGCGGCCGGCTCCACCTTCGTGGTGGTAACCCTCAAGGCGCTGGAGTACGGCATCCTCGGCGCCACGGTCGGCGGGCTGGGCAACCGCCGTGGCACACCGAACCTGCGCGTGCATTTGCTCACCGGCGCGGCTGTAGGCGTGGTCTTCGGCGGCGTCATCATTGCGGTGCTGACGCGTGCTGCGGCGCAGCCGCCGAGCGCGATCGACCTCGTCGCGAAGGGCATCAACGAGCTGCTCTTCCCGATCGGCTGCTCGTTCGTGCTGTGGGCAGCCGAGGCGCTGGGCACCAAGATCAAGGAGTGAGCGGCGGCTTGGCCGCGACTGCCGGTGCCCTGAGTCTCAGCCGACGATTCCCAACGCCGTGGCCGAGGCCTTGAGCGCCTCGACGAACGGGCCCATCGGCGGACGCACCAATCCCGCACCGATCTGCCCCACGCCCGCCTCGCGGTGGGCGATGCCGGTGTTGATGCGCGGGGTGATGCCGAGCTCGACCACCTTGCGCACGTCGATGCCGGTGGGGGTGCCGCGGAAGCCGAGTTGCGGGATGGTGAAGTGCGGGCTCTCGGCGACGGTGATCTCGTACATCTCGAGCGTGGCGCCGACCGCTTCCTCGGGCGAGCCGCCGACGAAAGTGACGATGGCGGGCGCCGCGGCCATGGCGAAGGCGCCGAGGCCGACCGTCTCGGTGATGGTGCTGTCGCCGATGTCGGGGTTGGCGTCGGCCGGGCCGTAGCCCGCGAAGTAGAGGCCGTCGGGCACCGGCGAGGGCGCGGTGAGCCAGCGGTCGCCGAGGCCGGAGACGCGGATGCCGAAGTCGGTGCCGTTTCTCGCCATGGCCGACACCAGCGTCGAGCCGGCGACGCCGTGGCCGGCGTCGGCGATGAGCTTGCACGCCGCCATCAGCGGGTTGAGCACGGCGAGCGCGTTGCCGCCCAGGTAGTCGAGCGCTGCCGCCGCGGCTTCGGCGTCGGGCGCCACCCGCGGCACCCGCGGGCCAAGTGCGCGCAGCAGTAGCAGCGAGCCGGCGCGGTTCCTGTTGTGCCCCTCGTCGCCCATGTGCAGCGCCTCGCCGACGAGGGCGCGCAGGTCGACAGCCTCGCCGGCGCCGATCGCCTTGCCGAGCAGCGGTGCGACCTCCTCGTTGAGGCGGCGCAGGCGGTCGAGCACTTCCGGCGCGTAGGCGCCGTAGCGAAGCACGCGCCCGTAGCCCTCGTTGACGTTGGAGTAGGCGCAGCGACCGCCCGCCGCGTCCTCGACCAACCACACCGCCATCGACGGCGAGGTGACGCCGGCCATGGGGCCGACGGCGCTGTGGTGGTGGCAGGGCTCGAGCGTCACCTCGCCCCGCGCCATCAGGGCTTCGGCCTCGGCGGCATCGGCGGCCATGCCCTCGTAGATCAGCGCGCCGATGACCGCGCCGCGTAGCGGGCCGGAGGCGCGCGGCCACTCGATGGGCGGCCCGGCGTGCAGCAGCATGCCCGGGCGCAGGCCGGGGATGACGTCGCCCGCGCGCGCCACGCCGGCGAGCAGCGGCCGCACCGCCGCCATGCGCTCGACGGCGACGCGGTTGGCCTCGTCGATGGCGGCGCCGGTGGAGCTCGGCGCGCCGACGTGCCGGCCTCCACCGCCGCCCGCGTCCGTGGCTCGCTCGCAGCGTTGCAGCTCGTGGCGAAGTACGCCGCTCATCGCATCCTCCGCAACAGGTCCATCAGGTCGGGATCGCCGCCCGCGGGCGGCCGCCAGTCCACCTGCACCGCTTCGACACCCTGCGCGACGAGGCTCGCGTGGAATGCCTCGACGCCGACGGTGACCGCGGCGAACGGCGGCGCCACGGCGGCCGGCGGCACCGCCGCCGCGGGCTCTTCCGGCAGCCACTGCGCGACGTGCTCCCACGCGGCGGCGAGCGCGTCCTCGAGCGAGCGGCAGACCAGCGCGCCCGCGTCGGTGAGCCGCCCCGCCTGCGCTCCGAGGTCCTGCGGGTCGCCACTAGTGCCCTGCAGCAGCGCCACGACGGTGAGCGGCCGCCCCTCGCCGGCGGCGCGCTCGCGGGCCGCCTCGACAGCAGGCGCGAGCACCGCTGCGGGGTCGGCGTTTGTGCCGTCGCCGAGCACGACGTCGAAGAGCAGCAGCCCGACCTCGGGATCGGCGGCCTCGGCGGTGAGGCGCTCGGCCAGCGGCTGCGCGTCGAGCATCGGGTGCGGCTTGCCGGCGGTGAGCTCGTCGGCGCCCATGTCGACGACGCAGTGGCCGCGGCTCGTGCGTGGGTCGTCGAGCTGCTGCTCGGCGCGCAACGCGACGTTGCTATAGAGCGGGTCGCAGAGCAGTTGCAGGCCGGCGACGAGCTGCGTCGCCAGCGTGCCGCCGCCGCACAGAGCGCGCACCCAGCGGCCGGGCGGTGCGGCACCCTCGGGACCGGCGTGCGCAACCGGCCGTTCCATGACCGGCAGCGCGGCGGTGGAGCCGCCTTCCAGGGAGCGCGGCCGCGCAGCCGCGCCGCTCGCCGCCTCAGCCGCGCCCGCCGCGGCGCCGCCGAAGTCCGGCGCGCTCGCCTCCTCGTGCCGCGCCAGCGTGTGCGCGAGCTCCGCTGCATCCGCCGGAGTCGCCGCGAACCAGACGTTGCCCACGCGCCGCGCTGGCATTGGCACGCCGAGCAGCCAGGCGACGAGCGGCTTGCCGAACGCGCGCGCCTCGGCGAGCAGCCGGCCCGCCACCGCCGGCGCCGGCGGCTTGCTGACCAGCACGATGACGCGCGTCGCGGGGTCGTCGGCGAGGAGCCGCAGCGCCTGCGTGGCGGCAATTCCCTCCACGTCCGCCGAAAGGTCGCGCCCGCCGGTGCCGAGCGCCTGCGTGATGCCGGTGCCGAGCGCGTCGAGGTGCGCGCAGAGCGCCTGCAGGCCGGTGCCGGAGGCGGCGACGACGCCGATCGGCCCCGGCTTCATGCGGTTGGCGAAGCCGAGGCCGACCCCGGCGACGACTGCGGTGCCGCAGTCGGGCCCGAGCACGAGCAGGCCGCGCTGCCGCGCCGCGCGCTTGAGCGCCACCTCCTCGGCGAGCGGCACGTGGTCGCTGAAGAGGAAGACGTGGCGGCCGGCGCCGAGCGCGTTCCACGCGATCTCGGCCGCGTAGGCGCCGGGCACCGAGATGAGCACCCAGTGCGCCGCGGGCAGCAGCCGCAGCGCTGATTCGAGACTGCGCGGGCGCGCCGCCGTCGCCGCCACCTGGCGGCGCTGCGTGAGCAGCTCGTCGACGCGCGAAAGCGCGGCTGCGGCCGCCCCGTCGTCGGCCGCTTCGACCACGACGACGAGGTCGTCGGGCCGTGCAGCTCTCGTCTCGTCGCTACCGAGTCCGGCTTCCGCCAGCACCTCCTGGTTCGCCGGCGTCGCCATCACCGCGGCCACGCGCAGCACGCCGGGCTCGGCGCTTAGGCGCCGTTGCAGTTCGAGCAAAACGACGGAGTCGAGGTAGGCGCCGGCGCGGATGAGTTGGCGACGGGCGCTCATGAGAAGTGCGCGCGGCGGAGGGTTCGCGCCGTGGCGAGCGAGGTGAACGTCACGCTGGTCGAGGACGCGAGCATCACGCCGCCACCGCCTTCTCCAACACCGCGCCCCACGCGAGCAGCTCCTCATCCTGGCCGATCCGCGCGGTGAGCTGCACGCCGTGCGGCAGGCCCTCCGCGTCGCGGCCGGCGGGCAGCGCCAGCGCCGGTACTCCGGCGTAGGTCCACGGCAGGTTCATCACCGGATCGCCGGTGGCTTCGAGCCCGAGCGGCGGCGGCCCCGGCGCGGCGGGCGAGATCCACAGGTCGATGCCGTGCGCGTCCATCAGCGACTCGAGCTCGCCGCGCAGCTTGCCGCGGCCCGCGCAGGCCGTGGCGACTTCGGCCGGATCGGCGTCTCGCCCGCGCTCGAGCAGCTCGCGCGTCTTCGCGTGGTAGCGCTCGCCGTAGCGCGGGAACCACGGCTGGTGGACCTCCCACGCGTCCGCAGCCACCAGCAGGCGGTGGAGGCGGTCGATCTCGGCGAAGTCGGGCATCGCCGGCACGGGTCGCAGCTCGAAGCCCGCGGCGGCGAGACGCGCGCAGGCGGCGCGGAAGTTGGCGAGGCCTTCGGCGGACGCGCGCTCGAGGTACGGGCCCTCCGGCACGCCGAGCACCGGCCGCTGCGAGATGACGACCGCCGCGCGCCAATCGTCACAGAGCACCACCGCCACGCGCGCCGCGATCGCCACGTCGGCCGCGAGCCACCCGACGTGATCGAGCGACGGCGACAGCGGCACCACTCCCTCGCGCGGCACGCGCTCGTAGCTGGGCTTGAAGCCGACGATGCTGCAGTAGCCGGCAGGGCGGCAGATCGAGCCGATGGTCTGGCTACCCAGCGCCACCGGCGCGAGCCCTGCCGCCACAGCGGCCGCCGACCCGCTGCTGCTACCGCCGGGCGTGCGTCCCGGCGCCGCCGGGTTGCGCGTCGGGCCCGGCGCGAAGTACGCGAACTCGGTGGTGACGGTCTTGCCGATCACCACGGCGCCGGCATCGAGCAGCCGCGTTACCGCCGCCGACTGCGGGCCGGCGAGCTCCTCCGCCGGCACCGCGCTGCCAGCGCGGGTGGCAAAACCATCGACGCGGAAGATGTCCTTAACCCCGACGGGCAGGCCGAACAGCGGCGGCCGCTGCGCCGGGTCGGGCCAACGCTCGACCAGCGCCGCGGCCTCGGCGGCGAGGCGCTCCCACCGTCCGGGCTCGTCGACGAACGACAGCACCTCCGGCTCGCGCTCGTCGAAGGCGCGACGCAGCGCATCCAGCGCGGTGGGTTCCGTGAGGTCCGTCGGTGCCGTGGCTGCGAGCAGCGCGCTCAACCGGACGAGGTCTCCGCTCCGCCCGCGTGCGCGCCCACTGCCGTGGCACCTCCGCCATCGGCGGTCGCGCCACTTGCCGCTCGCTGCGCCGCCAGCAGCACCGCGTCGACGATGTGCTGGTACCCCGTGCAGCGGCAGAGGTTGCCGGAGAGCGCCAGCCGCACCGCCTCCTCGTCGGGATTCGGGTTGTCGCGCAGATAGGCGACGAGCGTCATGAGGATGCCGGGCGTGCAGAAGCCGCACTGGAGCCCGTGCGAATCCCAGAACGCCTCCTGCAGCGGGTGCAGCTGCTCGGGGCCGGGCGCGAGCGCCTCGACGGTCGTCACCTCACGCCCCTCGACCTGCGCCGCGAGGATGAGGCACGAGCGCACGGGCTCGCCGTCGAGCAGCACCGTGCAGGCGCCGCAGACGCCGTGCTCGCAGCCGACGTGGGTGCCGGTGAGGCCGAGCTCGTGGCGCAGGAAGTCGGAGAGCAGCAGGCGCGCTTCGACGGTGCGCGTGTGCTCGGCGCCGTTGACGCGGGTCGTCACCTCGACGGCGGTCGCGGGCTCGCGCAGCGGCTCAGCCACGAGCGGCCTCCGTTCGATTGGCGGGTGGCGTCGCGGCGCGAGCGAAAGCGCGGCGCAGCGCGCGCGCCGTCAGCACGCGCGCGAGGTGGCGCTTGAACTCGGGGCTAGCGTGGACGTCGCCGCGCGGCTCGATCTCTTCCGACGCGGCGTCCGCGGCGGCGGCGATCGGAGCCTCGCCGGGGACCTCACCGACGAGCGCCGCCGCGGCACGCATCGCCACGAGCGGCCCGTCACCGACGGCGAGGAACACCAGTCGCGCCGCCGCGCATCGCCCCGCTTCGTCGACTCGCACGATCGCCGCCACGCCGACCTGCGCGTAGTCGCCGTGCCGCCGTGCCGCCTCCTCGAAAGCCCAGCCGCTCCCCGCCGGCAGCGCCGGCCAGACCATCTCGGTGAGCAGCTCGTCGGCGGCGAGGTCGGTGCTGAAGAGGCCGGTGTAGAAGTCCGCCGCGTCGATCCAGCGCTCACCGCTCTCGCGCTGCAACTTGAAGCGCGCCTGCAGCGCCACGGCCAGCGCCGGCAGCTCGGCCTTGGGGTCGGCGTGGGCGAGACTGCCGCCGACGGTGCCGCGGTTCCGGATCTGCGGATGCGCGATGTGGTGCACCGCCTCGGCGAGCAGCGGCGCGCGCTCCGCCACCAGCGGCTCGCGCTCCAGCTGCCGGTGCCGCGTGAGCGCCCCCATGCGCAGCCCGCCGTCGTCGGCCGCCGCCAACCCCTCCAGCTCGCCGACGCCGTTGAGGTCGACGAGCACCGCCGGCTGCGAGAGCCGGAAGTTGAGCACCGGCAGCAGGCTCTGCCCGCCGGCGAGCGCCTTCCCCTCGTCGCCGTGCCGCGCCATCAACGCCAGCGCCTCGCCGAGCGAGCGCGGCGCCACGTACGCGAAAGGGGCCGGCTTCATCGGCCGCTGAGCCTATCCGAGCCGGGCGGGCGCAGTCACCGCGGCTTGCGCGCTCAGAGCACCTCGTACGCGACGCTGATCTCGAGAGTGCCGACGGTCGATGCCCCGCGGTCGAGAACGATCGAGATCTGATCCCCGTCGGAGATCGCGAACGTGCCCGGTACGTCGATGCTGCCCGTGCTTCCAGCAGGAACGACAGTGGTGATCGGCGTCGCCAGGCCGTTGACCATCAGCGTCACCGGCGTGTCCCCGTCGTAGGTGTTCGCCCTGACGAGGATCCTCATGTTCTGGATGACTCCGGCGCGCGGCGATCGGTAGACGGGAACGCCACCTCCGAAGTGGACGAAGACGACCGGATCGCCACCTGCTCCGGCAGTGACGCCATGGACCATGATGCTGCCGGCCGCGTTCGCCGGGGCGCCCACCGCCCAGTGCAGTGGAGACTCCGAGGGTAGACAGCCGTCATTCGGCGCGACGATGCGCACCTGGCCGTTGGCGTTCTTCACGCACGCATGAATCAACGTCGGGTCGCCGCCGTCTGCGAGAAGGGGGTTGCAGAGCACTGCCAAGGCGACCGCGATCGCCGTTGGAATCCCCACCAGGATCAAGCGCTTGCGAGAACGTCGACGTGCCATGGCTGTCTCCTTTGGCGTCAGGTGCGATTACGGCGGCAGGAGGTGCTTTTGAACTTTACCCAGAGCGTTGCGCGGCAGCGCTTCCAAGTAGCGGAACTCGACCGGGACCTTGAAGCGCGCGAGCTCCACCGAGCAGTGGGCGAGAAGCGCCGCTTCGTCGACCTCGACCTCGACGACGAGGAAGGCAACCGGCACCTCGCCCCACTCGCGGTGTGGGCGGCCGACCACCGCCGCCTCGCGTACGGCGGGGTGGAGCTCGAGCACTTCCTCGACCTCGCGGGGGTAGACGTTGAAACCGCCGCGCAGGATGAGCTCGCGGCCGCGACCGAGGAGCGTGACGTGGCCGGTCGCGGGGTCGACGCGGCCGAGGTCGCCGGTGCGGAACCAGCGGTTGCCCTCACCGTCGACCGCGAAGCTCTCGGCGGTCTTTGCGGCGTCGCGCCAGTAGCCGGCGAAGACGTTGCTGCCGCGCACCAGCAGCTCGCCCTCTTCGCCGGCCGGGAGGTCGTTGTCGTCGCGGTCGACGATGCGGAGGGAGACGCCGGGGAGCGGCGTGCCGACGGTGCCGGGCAGGCGCTCTCCGGCGTAGGGGTTCGAGAGCAGCATGCCGGTCTCGGTCATGCCGTAGCGCTCGAGGATCGAGTGGCCGGTCGCCGCTTCGAAGCCGTGGAAGGTCTCGGGCGAGAGCGGCGCGCTGCCGCAGCAGAAGAGGCGCACGCCGCGCAGACGCTCGCCGGCGCCTGCGCCTTCGGCCTGCAGCGCCTCGACGAGCCGCACGTACATGGTCGGCACGCCGAAGAAGAGCGTCGCATCGCCGGCTGCGAGCTCGGCGATCACCGCGGCGGCGTCGAAGCGGCGGCGCAGCCGTACCGAGGCGCCGGCGCAGAGCGCGGTGAAGAGGCCGACCACGAGGCCGTGGGTGTGGAAGATCGGCAGCGTCAGGAGAAGGCGATCGCCGGGTTCCCAGGCCCACGCTGCCATCAGGCCGGTGACGGTGGCGAGCAGGTTGTTGTGGGTGAGCATGGCGCCTTTGCTGCGGCCGGTGGTGCCGGAGGTGTAGAGCAGCATGGCGAGGTCGTCGCCACCGATGTTGGAGGGGGGTGGTGGCGACGGCACAGCGGGCGGTTGCTGGTCGGCGGAGCGGGGCCCGAGGTGGGGCCCCGCCTGCCGGGGGGTATCCCGTCCGTGCTCGCGAGGACGCTGCGCGCGGGCGGGAGCCCTCCCCCCGGCGCGCCCCACCTCGTGGCTTCCACCAGCCACCAATCTTGTCGCAACTTCCTCAGCTAGATCTTCAACCAGCGCGAGCGGCACGTCGCTTAGGACGTCGCGGCCGATCTCCTCGAGTATCGCTAGCTGCTCGCGGTCGGTGAGCAGTAGGCGCGGCGTGGCGTCGGCGAGCACGTGGGCGAGCTCGCCGCGGCGGTAGGCGAGATTGAGCGGGACGGCCACCGCGCCGAGGCGTAGCGCCGCGAGGTAGGCGAGCACCGTCTCCTCGCGGTTGCCTAGCCACAGCGCCACCCGCTCCCCTGCTTCGACGCCGCGGGCGAGCAGCATCGCTGCCCAATGCTCCGCTGCGGCGTGCAACTCAGCATGTGTGTAGGTGCGGCCGTCAGGCAGCTGCAGCGCTGGTGCCGCGAGGTCACGGCTGCGGGCGACGCAGAGCAGGTCCCAGAGATTCATCGACGAGCGAGCCTACCGCGAGGTG
>DATNCU010000336.1:0-2336 GCA_035607145.1 Thermoanaerobaculia bacterium | reverse complement strand
AGCGGTCGACCTCGGCCTTGTACTCGGGGTCGGTGGAGATCGACGGGATGCGCAGGTACTCCTCGAGCTGGGCGAGGTAGCCCTCCTTCTCTCGCTCCACTCGGTCGAGCACGTCACCGCTCTTCTCCGCCACGGACCCTCCTCTCACCGGCCCGCGAGTCTACCAGCCCGAACCGGCCGCGCCGGACCGCGTTGTCGGCGCGATGCCTACGCCGTGGGCGGCGGAGCGACCGACGCCGGCGGCTCGCGCACCAGCAGCCGCCGCAGCTGCACGGCGTTGACGAGGACGTGGCAGACGATGGGCGCGAAGAGGGTGCCGCGCCAGAGCATGAGCGCGCCGAGCACGGCACCGGCGGCGAGGGCCGAGGTGGTCCACAGCATCATGGCGCGGCCGCGACCGCTGTGCAGCGCCGCGAAGATCAGCGTCGCGGGGTAGAAGCCCCAGGCCGGCTGCACGGCGCCGCGAAAGAACACCTCCTCGGCGACGCCGGAGAGCAGGGCGAGACCGAGGGCCTCGGTGGCGGTGAGCGGCCCCAGCCGCTCCCGTAGTGTCGTCTCGAGCTGTCGCGCGATGCCCCAGCGGCGCGCCATCCACCAGGCGAGCAGCAGGGCGCCGGCGCCGGCGACGCCGGCGAGCGGATCGATCCACCAGTACGGCGCGGCGGGAAGGAAGAGAGACGCCGGGATGCCGTGACCGCGCAGGCCGATCCACACCAGCCCGCCGAGGGCGAGCAGCATGTAGAGCCCGGCGGCGAGGCGGAACAGCTCGCCGGGGCGCGCGGGCGCCCGCGGGGTCGGCGGGCTCGGGCTCAGGGGCGCGCTCAGCGGAAGCTGCCGCCGCTCTTCTTCCAGTCGGCGAGGAACTTGTCGAGGCCGACGTCGGTGAGCGGGTGCTTGTAGAGCTGCTGCAGCACCTTGAACGGCATGGTGGCGACATCGGCGCCCATCAGCGCCGCGCGCAGCACGTGCTCGGGGTGGCGCACCGAGGCGACGAGCACCTTGGTGTCGGCGGCATAGTTCTCGTAGATGGCGAGGATCTGCTCGACGAGCTCCATGCCGGGGAGGCCAATGTCGTCGACGCGGCCGACGAAGGGGGAGATGTAGGCGGCGCCCGCCTTGGCCGCGAGCAGGGCCTGGTTGGCCGAGAAGCAGAGGGTGACGTTGGTGGGGATGCCCTCTTCCTTGAGCGCCGTCACGGCGCGCAGGCCCGGCGGCGTGAGCGGCACCTTCACCACCACGTTGTCGGCGAGCTCGGCGATCTCGTGCGCTTCGGCCATGATCGCGTCGTACTCGGTGGCGAGCACCTCGCCGGAGACCGGCCGGTCGCCGAGCAGCTGTGCGATCTCCTTGACCGTCGGCAGGTAGGGCTTGCCTTGGGAGGCGATCAGCGACGGGTTGGTGGTGCACCCGTCGCACATCCCCCACTCGAGCCCGGTGGCGATCTCCTGGACGTCGGCGGTGTCGAGGAAGAAGTCCATGCGTCGCGCCTCCCGCTCAGTGGATGGTATCCGGCGGCGTGTCGTCGCCGTCATCGCCGTCATCGTCCAGACCGCCGGGGTCGCCAGAAGGCCCCGCGTTCTGCGGCCCCTCGCCCTGCAAATCCGCGTCCTCCTCGCGCTCGGAGATCCGCGCCGCGGCGATCAGCCGGTCCTCGCCCTCGAGGTCCATGAGCTTGACCCCCATGGCGCCGCGGCCGGTCTGCCGCACGCCGACGGCCTGGGTGCGGAGGATCTTGCCTTCCTGGGTGATGAGCACGATGCCGTCGGTTTCGGCGACCTGTTTGACGGCGATTACCTCGCCCGTCTTGGCGCCGGTCTTGACGTTGATGACGCCCATGCCGCCGCGGCCCTGCTGCGGATACTCCGCCACCTCGGTCCGCTTGCCGTAGCCCTTGGCGGTGACCGAGAGGACGGGGCCGCCGAGCGGGTCGAGCGGCTCCATCGCCACCACGCGGTCGTCCTTGCGCAGGCGGATGCCGCGCACGCCGCGGGTATCGCGCCCCATCGGCCGTACGTCGCTCTCCGGGAAGCGGATGGCGTAGCCCTGGGCGGTGGCGAACAGCACATCGTGGCCGGGCTCGGCGAGGCGCACCTGCAGCAGGCGGTCGCCGGGGTCGATGCTGATGGCGATGATGCCCGACGGCCGCGGGTTGCCGTAGGCCGAGAGCTCCGTCTTCTTGATCACCCCGCGCTCGGTGGCGAAGAGGAGCGAGGCGTCGTCGCGGAACTCGCGCACCGCTACCGTGGTCGCCAGCTTCTCTTCCGGCGAGAGCTGCAGGAGGTTGACGATCGCCTTGCCCTTCGCCGCCGGCTCGGTGGCCGGCACCGCGTGCACCT
>DATNCU010000332.1:0-6225 GCA_035607145.1 Thermoanaerobaculia bacterium | reverse complement strand
GCCAGCCGCTGGCACGGCTTCCCCATCTCGCTGAGCCTGCGCGACGCGCCGCTGCCCGAGGTGCTGCGCTCGTTCGCCAAGATCGCCGGCGTCAACCTCGTGCTCGCGCCAGGCATCAGCGGCAACGTCACCGTCGAGCTCAAGGACGTGCCGTGGGACCAGGCGCTGTGGGTGATCCTCAAGACCCACGGCCTCGCCGCCGAGATCGACGGCCGGATCTGGACTGTTCAGCCGTATTGACAGTTCGGTGCAGTTCGGTAACATTCCGGCGCGCTTTGCGTCGTTCGCGCCGCGACCTAGCCGACGCCGCTCGCGAGTAGCGCCCGCAACTTCCGAGCGATCGCAGGTGAATGGCACGGCGCGTGCTCAGCGGCCGGCGCAGGAACCGACCATGGCTAAGCTCACGATGCAGTGGCAGGTCGGCGGCGACAGCCCGGATGCCGACGCGCACTTCTTCCTCTACCGCGAGGGCGAGAACGTCCATTGCGACCATCGCCACATGTCGCGCGACGAGCTCGAGCGCCGCGTCGGCGCCATCATGTCGTCGAGCGGCGAGGTGCCGCGGTACTACCTGGCCGCGCTCATCGCCTTCGACGATCCGCGCGCCCCGCGCTCCGGCCAGGTCTCCGTCTCGCCCGGTCTGGCGATCATCGAAGACGCGTAGGCCCGCCGGGCGCACAGCGACATCGGGCCGCGCGCGCCAGCCGCTACGGCGTGCTCTTCGCCACCGGCAACGAGATCGCCGGCAGCACTGCCTCGATCTCGCGACGATGCGTCTCCAGCCACGGCGGCAACACCAGCGACTCGCCGAGGTGCGCCGGGTCCTCGTCGACCGCGAAGCCGGGGCCGTCGGTCGCCAGCTCCAGCAGCACGCCCCCCGGCTCCTTGAAGTAGACCGAGCGGAACCAGAAGCGGTCGATCACCTCGGTCGGCCAGCCGCCCGCGTTGAGCACCTCGGCGCGCGTCTCGACCTGGTGCGCCTCGTCGGCGACGCGGAAGGCCAGGTGGTGGATGCTCCCGGTGCCCCAGGCGCCGCGCCCCGCGGTTGGCGTCTCGCAGAGGTCGAGGTAGCGCCCCGAGCCGCCACCGGCCACTTCCCAACGGTGCCAATCCCCTTCGCTGGCGCCCTGCTGATAGCCGAGCGCCTCGGCAAGCATCGCTTGCGTCGGCCCCAGCTGCCGCACCGCCATACGGGCGCCGTCGAGCCCGCGCACCTGGCGCTCCACCGGCACCGTGCTCCCCTCCCATGGCGCGAACGGCCGCTGGAGCGCAGTGGCGCTCTCCACCAGCGCCACGTGCAGCTCGTGCGGATCGCGTAGCGGCAGCACCCGCTCGCCAAACCGCATCTCCACCTCGCCGCGCCGCACGTCGTGTGCGGCGAGTCGCTCCTCCCACCAGCCGAGGCTCTCGGGTGGCACCGCTAGCGCCACCTCGGTAGCGAGCCCGTGCCCCGGCCGCGACGGCGCCAGCTGTGCCCACCGGAAGAACGTCAGGTCGGTGCCCGGGTGCCCCGCGGCGTCGGCGTAGAAGAGGTGGTAGGTGCCCGGGTCGTCCTGGTTGACGCTGCGCTTGACCAGCCGCATGCCGAGCACGCCGGCGTAGAAGTCGACGTTCTCCTGCGCCGAGCCCGCGATGGCGGTAACGTGGTGGAGGCCTCCGACCTCGCGCATCTCCTCGCTCCTCAATCTGCGGCGACGAACACCGACTTCCACTCCGAGTAGGCGTCGAGCGCCACCATCCCCTGCTCGCGGCCGAGGCCACTCTGCTTGACGCCGCCGAACGGCGCCTCGACGTGCACGCTGGAAGAGCTGTTGATCGACAGCATGCCGGTCTCCAGCGCCCGCGCCACGCGCAGCGCGCGGGCGACGTCACGAGTCCACAGCGAGCCCGAGAGGCCGTAGTCGCTGTCGTTGGCGAGACGCACCGCTTCCTCCTCGTCGTCGAAGGGAAGGATGCAGACGACGGGGCCGAAGACCTCCTCGCGCACGATGGCCATCGACGGCTCGACGTCTACGTATACCGCAGGCGTCAAGTAGTGCCCTCGCCCGAGCGCGTCGCCGCCGGGTACGTCGCCGCCGCTGAGCCGCCGCGCGCCGGCTTCATCCGCGCCGGCAAGGTAGCCGCGCACCCGCTCGCGCTGCTGCGCCGAGATGAGCGGCCCCATCTCGGTGGCCTCGTCGGCGGGGTCGCCGAGGCGGATGGCGCGCGCGCGCTCGACGAAGCGCGCCACGAAGTCGTCGAACACCTGCCGCTCGACGAGCACGCGGCTGCGCGCGCAGCAGTCCTGGCCGGCGTTGTCGTAGACCGCCCAGATCGACGAGGCGACGCAAGCCTCGAGGTCGGCGTCGGCGAAGACGAGGCTCGCCGACTTGCCGCCCAGCTCGAGCGAGACGCGCTTGATGCCGTCCGCCGCCGCCTGCATCACTTCGCGGCCGATTGTTGTCGAGCCGGTGAACGACACCTTGCGCACCAGCGGGTGGCGCACCAGCGCGCGGCCGGCGGCGCTGCCCTTGCCCGGCAGCACGTTCAGCACGCCGGGCGGCAGCCCGCAAGCCAGCGCGAGGTCGCCGAGCGCCAGCGCGGTGAGCGGCGTCAGCTCGGCGGGCTTGAGCACCACCGTGTTCGCCATCGCCAGCGCCGGCGCCACCTTCCAGCTGGTGATGAGCAGTGGGAAGTTCCAGGGCACGATCAGCGCGCAGACGCCGAGCGGTTCGCGAAAGGTGAAGGCGTGGCCACGCGCCGCCACCGGCAGCGTCTGTCCGACCACCTTGTCGACGGCGCCGGCGTAGTACTCGAAGCAGTTGGCGGCGGCCGCCACCTCGCCGCGCGCGGCGGCGATGGGCTTGCCGGCGTTGCGGGACTCGAGGTGCGCGAAGTGTTCGACCCTATCGCGCAGACCGTCGGCGATCTTGCGCAGGAGCTGGCCGCGCTCGCGGCTGGAGGCTCGCCGCCACGTGCCGCGCGGATCGAACGCCGCGCGTGCTGCGCGCACGGCGCGGTCGACGTCCTCTTCGCCAGCTTCCGCGACTTGCGTCAGCACCGTTCCGTTCGCCGGATCGTGCACCTCCGCCTGGCGCCCGTCCGCTGCCGGCACGCGGATGCCGTCGACCAGCAGGCCCTCGAATGCGGCGACGTCGGTGTCGATCATCGCGGTCTCGAGCGCCCCTACTCCGGCGTCACGTACGCAGCCGTGATACCGCCGTCGACGAGGAAGGTGGCGCCGGTCATGAACGACGACTCGTCGGAGGCGAGGAAGAGGGCCGCCTTCGCCATCTCGGCAGCGAGGCCGAAGCGCCCCATCGGCACGTGCACCAGCCGCCGCTGCTTCTTCTCCTCGGTGTCGAGGAAGTCCATCAACAGCTTCGTCTTGAGTGGTCCCGGGCAGAGTGCGTTGACGCGGATGTTCTCCCGCGCGTGCACCACGGCGAGCTCGCGCGTCATCGCCAGCACCGCGCCCTTGCTGGCGGTGTAGGCGACTTGCGGCGTGGCGGCGCCGAGCACGGCGACGAACGACGCGGTGTTGACGATCGAGCCGCCGCCGGCGCGCCGCAGCGCCGGCACGCCGTGCTTGCAGCCGAGGAAGACGCCCTTGGCGTTGATCGCCATGGTGAGGTCCCACACCTCCTCGTCGGTCGCCACCGCGTCGTCGTCCTTGCCGTGCATGATGCCGGCGTTGTTGAACAGCACGTCGAGGCGGCCGAACCCCTGCTCGGCGGCGCCCACCATCGCCTCGCAGTCGGCGTCCTTCGACACGTCGGCGTGCACGTAGAGCGCCTTGCCGCCGTCGCGGCGCACCAGCTCGACGGTCTCCTCACCAGCCTCGTCGGTCACGTCGACCACCACCACCGCGGCGCCCTCGCGCGCGAAGAGCAGCGCCGACTCGCGGCCGATGCCGCTGCCGGCGCCGGTGATCAGCGCCACCTTGCCGACGAGCCGAGCGCCGTCCGCCACCCTCTACCCTCCCCCGTCGCCGCCTCGCCGCCGCTGCCGGGCCGCTGCGACGAGCCCGTCGAAGATCCGCTGCTGCTCGGCGTCCTCGGCCGCCGACATCTCGGGGTGCCACTGCACAGCCACCAGCCACGGGTGCTCGGGCAGCTCCAGCGCCTCGATCGTGCCGTCGTCGGCCCGCGCGGCGACGCACAGCCCCGGCGCCACTCGATCGGGTGCCTGGTGGTGCCAGGAGACGGGCGACGGCCGCATCGTCCCCATCATGGCTGCAAGCCGCGAGCCGCCTTCGACCTCCACCGCGTGACGGACGCGCTCGTCGCCGTCTTCCGCCGGCGGCCGGTGCGCGATCGTCTCCCCCACCGCGTCCGGGAGATGCTCGTGCAGCGTGCCGCCGAGCGCCACGTTCATCACCTGGCAGCCGCGGCAGATCGACAGCGCCGGCACCCGCCGCTCCACCACCGCCCGCGCCAGGGCGAGCTCGAAGGCGTCGCGCTCGGCATCGACCCGCTCGATCCGCGGATCCGCGACGTCGCCACCGTAGCGCACCGGATCGACGTCGCCGCCGCCCGAGATCACGAAGCCGTCGAGCCGCTCGATGAGCTCCTCGACACGCGCCTCGCCCGGCGGCAGCAACACCGGCACGCCCCCGGCCCGACGCACGGCCTCCGCGTACTCGACGGGCAGCGCGAAACGGCCCTCCTTGTCGCGCGGGTACGTGGTGATGCCGATGAGCGGCGGTCGGCCATCCTCACGCCCGCTCAAAGTAGCGCTCCCGCTCCCAGGTCGTCACCGTGCGGTCAAAGCGGTCCTGCTCGACGCGGAAGAAGTGCGAGTAGTGGGCGATCACCTCGTCGCCGAACGCCTCGTGGAGCATCTCGCTCTTCTCCATCTCGCGCACCGCTTCGCGCAGGCTCGACGGCACCTTGGCCACGTGAGCCGCGCCGTAGGCGTCGCCGCCGAAGAGCGGCGGTGGCTCGGTGCCGTTGGCGACGCCGTCGAGGCCGGCGGCGATGCTGGCGGCGAAGGCCAGGTAGGGGTTGGCGTCAGCACCCGGGATACGGCACTCGATGCGCAGCGACGGGCCGTCGCCGACGAGGCGGAAGCCGGCGGTGCGGTTGTCGACACTCCACGCCAGGTTGGTGGGCGCCCACGACTGGTAGACGTAGCGCTTGTACGAGGTCGGGTACGGCGCATAGAACGGCGTTAGCGCGCGGGCGTGAGCGATCCAGCCGCCGAGGAACCAGCGCATCTCGTCGCTGACCTGCAGCGGACCCAGCGCGTGCTCGCCGGCGAAGCGCGAACGCCCGCCGTCCTCGTCCCACAGCGACAGGTGCAGGTGCATGCTCGAGCCGGCGAGGTCGCTCTTCCACTTCGCCATGAAGGTCACCGCCACCCCGGCCTGGATGGCGATCTCCTTCGCCGCCTGCTTGAAGATGGAGTGGCGGTCGGCCATCTCCAGCGCCTCGGCGTAGCGCACGTTGAGCTCGTGCTGCCCCGGCCCCCACTCGCCCTTGCTCGACTCGACGGGGATGCCGCTCGCTTCGAGGTGCCGGCGGAGGGCGCCGTTGAACCCTTCCTCCTTGGTGCCCTGCAGCATGTGGTAGTCCTCGAGGTACCAGCCGAAGGTCTCGAGGCCCTCGAAGCGCTTGGCCTTCGCCGAGTCGTAGGTCTCCTTGAAGATGTAGTACTCGAGCTCCGAGGCCGCCATCACGCGGTAACCCGCCTTCGCGGCGCGCGCTAGCTGGTGCTTGAGAATCGTGCGCGGCGCCGCCGCCACCGGCTCGTGATTCATCTCCAAGTCGCAGATCACCAGCGCCGAGCGGTCGAGCCATGACAGCCGCCGCAGCGTGCCGAGGTCGGGCACGCAGTGGAAGTCGCCGTAGCCCTGCTGCCAGTTGGCGAGCTTGTAGCCGGGCACGACCTCCATCTCCATGTCGACGGTGAGCAGGTAGTTGCAGGCGTGCATCCCACCCTCGGCCACCGCCTCGAGGAAGAACGACACCGGCACGCGCTTGCCCATGAAGCGGCCATAGAGGTCGGGGAAGACGACGAGCACGGTGTCGACCTCGCCGCGCTCGGCCAGGCGCTCGAGGTCGCGGCGGCTGAGCAGGCCGCCAGCGGGAGGTGACGAGCTCGGGATCGGTTCGGTCATGGCGAGCGCCTTCGAATGAGGGTCTTGCCGGCGCCGTTGCTCGGCGCCGGCCGGGAAAGGCCCGCTCGCATTCGATCACACGGTGGCGTCGAAGGTGACCACTACCGGCCCGTGGTCGCTCGTCC
>DATNCU010000296.1:0-2170 GCA_035607145.1 Thermoanaerobaculia bacterium | reverse complement strand
CGGCGGCGAGCGCTACCACTTCGCCTCGGGCGAGGAAGTGACGTTCGAGATCGACGCCGTCGCGCACCAGCCGCAGGACGACTTCGTCTTCGGCGTGCGCCTCGAGAGCCCGCGCGGCGTCGAGGTCTGGGGCACCAACACCGACCTCGAAGGCTGGCGCTCCGAGCGTCTCGAAGGCAACGCGCGCGTCCGCGTGGAGATCCCGGCGCTCCAGCTCGCCGCCGGCGAGTACGTCCTCGACGTCGCTGTGCACGCCCGCGACGGCGCGCCCTACGACTACCGCAAGGGCGCCCTCTCGTTCTCGGTCACCGCGCCGAGCGCCGCCATCGGCGTCTACCGGCCGCCGCACCAGTGGCGATTCGACGGTGGCGTCAGGTGGGAGAGGGACCGGCCGACGGGCGATTGACGGGCGCGGGTGCGGCGAGCGCCGGCTCCCCTAGCGCGCGAGCCACTGCGGCGCCCAAGCCGTAAGTCGCCCAGGCCCACGCGACGCCGACGGCGATCGCGGCCACGAAGCCGCCCCACGGTGCCGGCGCCGCCGCGGCGACGCGCGCGAACACGACGCCCACGTCGTCGCCGCGCAGCAGCGTCACCGCCGGCGCCCACGGCGGCAGCCGCGTGACGAGGATCGAGCCGATCTCATAAGCGTCGCCGGTGAGCGACAGCAGCGGCGCCAGCGCGAACGGCGCCCCGGCGCCGAAGAGCCCGGGCCGCCGCGCCCGTGCCGCCTTCCGCAACGCCCATACACCCGGCAACAGCGCCAACACGAAGGGCGCCAGATCGGTGACCAGGTACACCAAGTCGCTGCCGCGCGTGTCGAAGCCCGACAGCCGCCCCGCGTACTCTCCGCCGGCCACCACCCACGGCACCACGCGCGCGAGCAGCGCCCCGCCGTACAGCGGGTCGATCTCCAGCCGCGACACCGCACCGCCGGCGGCCAAGCACCCGAAGGCATGCAGCAGCTCGTGCAACGGCACGTAGACCCACCAGCCGGCCAGCAACCCGCCGAGCAGCCAGGCGAGGTCGCGCCGCCGAGCCAGCACTAGCGCCTGCCCGCGCAGCAGGTCCGCGACCGGCAGCGCCGCGAACCGGGCGATCCGCTTCACGCCGCGTAGGGTACGATGACTCCGCACCCCCCGCGAGGAGGAGTCATGGCCCAGCCGGATGAGCCTCAAGAGTCTCAGGGCGTCAGCATCAAGATCGCCGACGAGGAGCTCAAGGGTCGCTACTCCAACCTGCTGCGCATCACCCACACGCGCGAGGAGTTCATCCTCGACTTCATCAACCTGGTGCCGCCGCAGGGCATGGTCTGCGCCCGCATCGTCACCAGCCCGGGGCACATGAAGCGGATCGTGCGAGCGCTCGCCGCCAACGTCGCTCGCTACGAGGAGGCCTACGGCCCGATCGTGGAGGCGCAGGAACCGGCGGCCGACTCGGTGCATTGAGGGATTGACCGGCGCTCCGGGCCCGCCGCCGGGGCGTGATTCGACCAACGCCGCGACACTCTTGGCCACGGAACGCGTTGCCGCGCTCCTCGCGCTGGCGCTCGCCGCCGGCGGCTGCCGTCCGTCCACCTCGGCGGCGGCGGAGACCGCCCACGCCTGGGCCTCGGGGCCGGCGCGCTGGCTGCTGCTGGCCGACGATCAGCACGGCCTGCAGCAGGTACAGACCAACACCGACTTCGCCACCTTCCTCGCCCGCTTCTGGAGCTGCCGCGACGCCGACCCGAAGGACGACGACAACCCCTTCGCGCGCCTCTTCGCCGAGCGGGTCATCGCCGCCGATCGTCTCTACGAAGAGACCGGCGTGCGCGGCAGCCTGACGCCCCGCGGCCACGCGCTGGTGCTGCTCGGACCGCCGCGCTTCCTGCGCTACTCGCAGCGGCGCTCGCCGACGCTCGAGGGTGCGACGGGGGCCGGGGCGCGGCCGACGAACCTGCTGCGCGTCGAGATCTGGGGCTACCTGCCCGCCGACCTGCCGCCGGCCCTCGCCACCCTGCTCGGCGCCGACCCGCGCAGCGAGCAGGAGCTCGCCCTCACCTTCCTCGTCAGCGGCCGCCACACGCGGCTGCTCGAGGGGGAGTCGCTGCTCGAGCTCGCCGCCCGCGCCGCCAGCCGCTGCGGCGGCGAAGGCGAGTAGCAGGTATCGAGATCGCTTCGCTTCGCTCGCG
>DATNCU010000294.1:0-10776 GCA_035607145.1 Thermoanaerobaculia bacterium | reverse complement strand
TGGCGGCGAGCGTCAGGCCGTCGACGCCGGCACCGGCCGAGGTGCCGCTGAGGGTGACCGCCCCGATGGTCTGCGCCTGGACCGTCGTCGCCTGGCTGAGCGCCGGCAGGGCGCTCGTCGGAGAGATGGTGCCCGTGACGGTGAAGTTGATGGTGTGCGGCCCCGCCGCCCCGTTTGCCGACGTGATGGCGGCGCGCAGCGAGCCGCCGCCGCTGTTGTTGGTGTTGCTGACGGTGAAGGTGGTCGCCCCGAGGGCGCCACCCGTCAGCGCCATGAGAATGGCAACCCAGGCTCCGCGAATCATGGCCGATTCCCTCCGGCTGCGCTCCAGCCTGCATGATGCCACGCAACCGCGGCCGGCGCTGTTGCTCAGGGAACCCCGAGCGCGCGGCGGGCCTGCGATACGATCGCCTCCATGCTAAAACGATTGAATACTCTGGCTCTCATCGCTGTGTGCGTCCTCGCCTCCGGCTGTTCGACCTTGCCGGATGCCCAGACCGGCGAGGCCGCCGGCACCGTCGCGACCGCTGCGCCGCCGCCAGCCGGTGTGGGTGCCGGCACTGCCTCGGCGAAGGCGACCGGGGCCTGCTTCGACCCTGCCCTCGCGCCGCCGCTCACCGCGCCGCCGCTCCCGGCATGCGCCAACGACGAGCTGCTCGCCTACGACGCGCTGCTGGTGCTCGCGCCGCACCCCGACGACGAGTCGCTCGGCTTTGGCGGCCTCGCGGCCAGCTTCCGCGCGCAGGGCAAGCCGGTGACCGAGATCGTGGTCACCGATGGCGATGCCTACTGCGAGGCGTGTCGCTTGTGGAAGACCAACTCCGTTCACGGGCGCCCATGCACCGGCATCGAGCTCTCCAACCTGGCGACGCCGGAGGTCGACAGCTTCGCCGAGGTGCGGCGCGGCGAGAGCGTCGCCGCCGCCGCAGCGCTCGGGCTCGGCGCGCCGACCTTCCTCGGCTACCCCGACGCCGGGCTCGCCGCGGCCTGGCGCAACCGCGAGCAGGGCAAGCTCGACCGGCCGCTGCGCCGCACCGACTTCTCGCACTGCACCGACTGCGAGACCTGCAAGGGCGGCTACGGCGACGGGGTCAAGACCGAGCTCACTGCCGGCACTCTCGAACAAACGATCCGCGAGCGCATCGCCGCGACCTCGCCGCGCACCTTGATCGCCACCACGCACTGGCTCGACGGCCACGGCGACCACGCTGCCCTTGGCAGCCTCGTGCGCGAGATCGACGGCAAGCTGCCGCAACCGCGCGCGGCGGTCTACGCCGTCATCCACGCCCACACGCCCAAGGACACCGCGCACCCGGACTGCTGGTTCCCGGCGCCGCGCGCCCTCGCCTGCCCATGCGCCGCCGAGCAGGAGTGCGCCACCGCCGACCCGACGTGGGTGGCGCGCCTCGCGCAGCACCGCTTCCACCCCGACTGGCCGGCGGGCCTACCCGACGATGCAGACTACGGCGAGGTGCGGCACCTGTGCCTCGCCGACGAGCTATGGCAGGGCGAGTCGGCGACCAAGCTCGCCGCCGTGCGCGCCTACGGCTCGCAGCGCGGCACGGCGGCCCGCCAGGGCGAGCACCCGGCGGGCCTGTCGATGATCATGGACTGCAACGGCTACCTCGGCTCCTTCGTGCGACGCACCGAGGCGTTCGTCCTCGTGCCGGGCGCCGCTAATTCTTCCAGCGGAAGCCGATGAAGTAGTACCGCCCGTTGTCGTACACCGCGCGCGGGCGGAAGCGGTCGGAGGCGAACTGTCGGATCTCCTCGTTGGTCAGGTTGACGCCGTCGACGCTGAACGAGAGGTTGCGGAACAGGTTGATCGCCAGCGAGGCGTCGAGCGACTTGAGGTCGTCCTGGTTGAGCCGCGTCGAGCGGTCGAAGGTGACGAAGAACTCCGAGCGGTAGCTGTAGGCGAGCCGCGCGGCGAAGCGGGCGTTCTCGAAGAAGCCGATGAGGTTGCCGGAGTGCTCGGAGTTGCCGGGGATCTCGAGGTCGGGGTCGTCGGCCTCGGCGTCGGAGTAGGTGTAGTTGGCCTGGATGCCGAAGCCCATGCCCAGCGGGTGCAGCACGGAGAGCTCGAGGCCCTTCACCTTGCCGCCGCCGCCGTTGGTGCGCTGGTTGATAGTGAACTGGCAGCTGTAGCGGTTGGGGAAGGCGGCGGTGAACGCCGGAGTGCAGAGCGAGATGTTCGGGTTGTCGGTCTGGATCAGGTGGGCCTGCTGCACGGGACGGTCGGTGATGAAGGACTCGATGTCCTTGTAGAAGATGGCCGCCGAGAGGATGGAGTCCTTGCCCCCGTAACGCTCGAGCGAGACGTCGAGCTGGTTGGCGCGGTAGGGGTCGATGTCGGGGTCGCCGCCTTGGCCGGTGAGCGCGCCCGGGTTGAGCGTCACGCGCGGCGAGACGTCGGTGTAGTCGGGGCGCGCCATGGTGCGCGCCGCGGCGAGCCGCAGCACCAGGTCGGGGGAGAGGTCGCGCGAGAAGTTGACGCTCGGCAGGTAGTCCCAGTAGGTGCGATTCGCCGTCACGTGGGTGAAGTTGCCGAAGGCGTTGGAGATCTCGCCGGCGCCGCCGACGACGTTGCCGCTCGACTCCTGGTCGGTCGCCACCGCGCGCAGGCCGAGGTTGCCCTTCCACCCGCCCCACTCGACGCTCGCCATCGCGAAGCCGCCGTAGGTGGTCTCGGTGACGGAGAAGACCTCGGGAGGGTTGGGGATGCGGGCGCCGTTGAAGCTGCCGAAGAGGAAGCGCTCGACGGCGGCGCGGTTGACGGTCCAGTAGCGCGAGAGCGTGCCGCCGGAGGCGATGTCGTCGAGGAAGTCGTTGGGCGTCACCCCGCCCGCGAAGTCGGCCGGCGTGCACGCGTGGCCGTTGCAGCCGGTGGCGGAGAGCGGCAGGAAGAAGCCGCCGTAGGTCGTCGCCTGGAAGTCGGTGTCGCGCTCGTGGTCGGTGTACTTGACCCCGAACTTGAGGGACTTGAGCGTGCCGGCGCTGAACACCTTCTCGGCGTCGAAGTAGGAATAGAGCTCGTTGTCGTCGTTGGTGATCTCGTGCAACGAGGCGAAGTCGAAGACGAGGTCGTTGGGCCGTTGCGGGTTGACGTTGAGGAAGGTGACCTGCGGCGTGTTGCCGCGCAGGTCGTAGCGGAACGCGCCGGGCGCGCCGAACTCGACGAAGGGCTGCGACTCGGTGTCGCCCTCCGCCTCGGTGTAGCCGAGGTCGAAGTGCAGCAGCCAGTCCTCGCCCGCGGTGTAGCTGCCGGCGAGGTCGACGTAGGAGGTCTTGGCGAAGGCGAAGCGGTCGATGGCGTCGTAGACGACACCGCGGCCGCCGGTGCCGCCGGCGGCGGAGGTGATGGTGCCGGCCACCGCGGTGTTGCCCTGCACGACGGCGTTGGTCAGCGTGCCGCCGCCGCCGAGCGCCTGCGAGCCCCAGGCGAGGTAGTTCTGGTTGATGTTGTCGGCGCCGAAGCGCGAGTAGAGGCCGTTGAGGTTGAGCTCGAGCCGGTCGGTGGGCCGGAACTGCAGCTCGGCGTTGAAGGCCTTGCGCTCGCGCTCCTGCTGGAAGAGCGCCGAGCCGATGAGCTGCGGCACGAGCAGCCCGCTCGTGGTGTCGTTGAAGTAGCCCAGCACCTCGACGCCGTCGCGGCGGATCTCGCGCTTGTCGAAGACGCCCGAGAAGAGGAAGCCGAGGTTGCCGGTGGGGTTCTTCCAGCTGAAGAGGGCGGAGACGTTGGGGTCGTAGGAGTCGGACTTCTGCGTGTAGGCCTCCTGCAGCGAGCCGACGAAGGCGAAGGGCTTGAGGTCCAGCGGCTTGCGCGTCTGCACGTCGATGGTGCCGCCGATGCCGCCCTCGTCGAGGTCGGCCGTCGGGCTCTTGTAGACCTTGAGCAGGCCGATGATCTCCGAGGGCATCAGCAGGTAGTTGAAGCTGCGGGTGGCGGCGAGCTGCTCGAGCACGAACCAGTCGGCGACCGCCACGTTGTGGCCGTTGACGCTGGTACGCACCAGGTTGGGCGCGACGCCGCGCAGCGAGACGCGCTCGCCTTCGCCGAACTCGCGGTTGATCTGCACGCCCGGCACGCGCTGCACCGCCTCGGCGAGGTTCTTGTCGGGGAGCTTGCCGACGTCCTCGGCGACGATGGCGTCGACGATGGCGGGAGCCTCGCGCTTGACCTCGACGGCGGCGCGCAGCGCGTCGGCGATGCCGACGACGGTGATCTCCTCCTGCACCGGCACCGTCTCCGGCTCGGTGGCCTCGGCGGGAGGTTGGTCGGTCGGCTGCTCCGGCGGAGCCGGCGCGGGATCTTGCTGCGCCAGGGCGGCGGCGGGCGCCAGCAGCCAGGCGGAGCACAGCAGAACTGCCATCAGCAACACCACCTTCATGACCACCATCGTGCAGCGGGCGCGCATGACCACCTCCTGATGCGGGGGGTCGGAACGACCCCGGGGTTCGGTTCAGTTAAACGATTCACTAAATCGATAACACAGGTCGTTCGAGGCTGTCAAGCATCGAATCGGATCGCCTAGGGCGTCGCCGCCTGGCCGACCGCCGGCCGGCGGCGACGGACGAGCTCGCGCCAGGGCACGGTGGCGTTGGCGACCAGCGGCTTCGCCCAGAAGCCGACGCTCAAGATGTAGCCGAGGGTGAGGAAGAGCAGCGCCATGCTGGCGCGCAGGCCGAAGCGGTCGCCCAGCCAGCCCACGGCCAGCGAGACGAAGGCGCCGCCGACGATGCCGGTGCAGAGGATCCCCGAGAACGAGCCGTGGTGGCGCGGCACCGAGTTGAGCGCCAGCGAGAAGATGATCGACCACATGACGGAGAGCCAGAAGCCGAGGAGCATGAAGGCGTAGTAGGAGACGCGCGCCGGACCCAGCAGCGCCGTGGCCAGCGTGGCGATCGCCCCGACCGCGAAGCCGGCGAGCACCCGCCGCGAGTCGAAGAGCTTGAGCAGCAGCAGGCCGAGCAGGCAGCCCGCCGTCATCAGCCCCCAGAAGAAGGCCACCGCCCGCGCCCCCTCCACCTGCGGGTCGAAGTGGTGGTAGCTGTCGAGGAACTTGGAGATCCAGTTGGCGATCCCCTGCTCCGAGCCCACGTAGCAGAAGATGCCGACGAAGAAGAGCCAGACGCGGCGGTCGGCGAGCAGCTCGCGATGGGTGTCCCAGGCGCCGGCGCGCTCGTCCTCCTTGAGCTCGAAGCGCGGCAGCCGCACGGCCGCAAGGAGCACCACCATCACGAGCGTCACCACCGCGAAGACCCAGTAGAGCGACACCCAAGGCAGCGTCGCCGGCACGCGCGCCGCGAGCACCCCGAGCAGCGGTCCTTGGCGGCCGCTCGCGCTCTGCAGATGGGTGACGAGGTACGAGTAGACGAGCGGGCTCAGGAACGACGCCGAGCCGAAGACGAGCTGGCCCATCACCGAGAGGAAGGCGAAGTGCTCTTCGCCGCCCGCCGCGCGCAGCAGCGGGTTGATCGCCACCTGCAGCATCGTCATGCCGATGCCGATCAGGAACAGCGACGGCAGCGCCGCGCCGAAGGTCGGCGTGGTGGCGAAGAGCAGCGAGCCGCCGAAGGCGAGAGCGAAGGCGGCGACCATCACCACCTTCTCGCGGTAGCGCTCGAGGAGCATCCCGGCCGGGATCGACATCACCCCGTAGGCGACGAAGAACGCGAACGGCAGGAAGCCGGCGAGCCGAAGCGTCAAGTGGAAGCCGTTGATGATGTCGGGCACCAGCGGCCCGAGGATGTTGGTGATGAACGAGATGACGAAGAAGACCAGGAACACCAGCACGACGAGCCACGGGTAGCGGCGGGGCATGATCTCCTCCTACGGAAGGTTCATTCCGCGGTAGCGGAAGGCCGGCGCCTCGCCGTCGAGCGCGTGCGACGGGAAGGTGGCGCGAATGGTGCGGCGCTCGCCGGGCAGTAGCGACAGGTAGTTGTCGTCCCAGAACACCGGCGCCGCCAGCCGGCCGCTCTTGGCGCCGACGATCTCCAGCTCGACGAAGAAGGCGAGATGGTCGCCGCCGTTGTGGAGCGTCACCTCCAACTGCTGGCCGTCGGCGGTGGGCGTGAAGCTGTGGCTCACCGCGAGCCGCGCCGGCGGCAATCGCGTCACCGCCTTCAAGTCGGCAAAGCGGCGGGGCGGGGTCTGGAACCATTCGGTCTTGCCCCAGTCGAGCTGGTCGGCCGTCGCGGGCAGCCAGTAGAAGCTCGGCGCCGGCGAGTCGCCGCCCTCGGTCACCAGCCGCGCGTCGAGGAACCAGACCGGCGAGGCCGCGGGCAGGGCGCCGACCTGCAGGACCTCGCGGCGCTCGCCGGCGGCGAGCTCGAGCGGCACCTCTTCGCGCCGCACTTCTCTTGATTCGGCGTCGAGCAGCCGCACCACGGCGCGGGTACGCACCGGCGCGCCGGTGTCGTTCACCGCCACCACCGCGCGCGTGCCGTAGTCGTAGGCGACGTGCAGCGGCTGGTTGGCGTTGCGCGCCGCGTAGAAAGCGCCGGTCGGCACCAGGTACCAGTCGTAGAGCTGCCAGAACAGCTCCGGCCAGCCGGTGTTCATGCGCCACTGCACGATTCCCTTGGCATCGGGCCAGTGCAGCACGAAGGCCTCGAACATCGGCCGCATCGCCTCGTAGTTGGCGACCTGCGCCTTCCGCGCGAACTCCTCGAGGCTCGCCGGCGCGCCGTAGCGGGCGTCGAGCGCCGCGCGATAGCGGTCGAGGTTGGCGAACTTGTGGCGCCCCGAGTGGTAATCCCACACCTCGTCGATCGGCCACCAGTGCTCGCGCGGCAGCATGCGTTGAATGCTCGCGAGCACCGGCGGCTGCGCGCCCGGCCCCGTCTCGGTGTTGAAGCCGAAGGCCCCGCCGTGCTCTTTGTCGACGTACCAGTATTCCGGCGGCTCCCACTCGTACGGCCCGTTCATCTTGACCCCGGTGGGGCCGCTCACCTCGCTGGTGCGCACCGAGCAGGCGGCGAGCGGCGGCCGCGAGGGGTCGATCTCGGCGAGCAGCTTGCGGTAGCGCTGCTCGAGCTCGGGCCGTGGCAGCACGTCGCTCGCGAGCGTCCACACCACGACGCTCGGGTGGTTGCGCAGCTCCAGGACCTGGTCGCGCAGCGAGGCAGTGACGATCTCCATCTCCGCCGGCGTGTCGACGCCGCCGTACTCCTTGTCGACGGGCGCCTTGAGGTACTCCTCCCACTCCCACTGGCAGCTGTAGCCGACGAACACCAGGATGCCGTAGCGGTCGGCGAGCTCGAAGAGCTTCGGCGTGGTGCCCATGAAGCCCTCGAGCCGGATGGTGTTGAGGTTCATGTGCGCGACGTAGCGGATCTGGTCCTCGAGCCGCCGGTCGTCGTCGGCGAGCAGCAGGTCGTCCGCCCAGCCGCCGCCGCGGATCAAGATCGGCTTGCCGTTGATCGCGTAGCCGCGCTGGTCCTTGGCGTCGAGGGAGTCCGTCACCTTGCGGATGCCGAAGTCGACAGCCTGCCGATCCGACACCGCGCCGTCGGCGGTGGCGGCGCTCAGCTCGAGGCGATAGAGGTGCGGCTCGCCGTAACCGCGCGGCCACCACAGGCGCGGCGAGCGCACCAGCAGCGCCGGCACCTCGCGGGAGGTGAGAACGAGCCGGCGCTGCTCGCGCGGACCGAGGTCGACGTGGTGCTCGAACTTGGCACCGGCAACCTCGCCGCGCAACAGCACCGCGATCGCCTGCTGGCTGCTGTTGAAGAGCCGCGCCTCGACGGTGAGCGCCGCGGTGGTGGGCCGCGCCACGTCGAAGTCGCTGCGCACGAAAACGTCGTCGAGCGCGACGGGGCCGGTGCGTCGCAGCTCGACGTCGCGCCAGAGGCCCATGCTGAGGTCGGGCGGCTCGGGAGTCCAGTCGACGAAGCCGACCGTGAAGTCGCCCGGCTGCGGCGGGAACACCAGCACGGCGAGGGCGTTCTTGCCCGCCCGCACGTTGTTCGTGACGTCGAGCTCGAAGCGCCGAAAGGCGCCGGTGAGCTCGTCGCGGCTCGCGACGCGGTGGCCGTTGAGCCAGACCTCGGCGCTGTAATTGATGCCGTGGAAGACGAGGCGCGACGCGGCGGCGAGCGGCTCCTCCACCGTGATCTCGGTGCGGTACCACCAGGGCGCGCTGAAGCGCGCGGTGGGGATCGCTTCGAGGTTGCGGCCGTGGTAGGGGTCGCGGATCTCGCCGCTCTTGACCAGCGCCGCGAGCGGCGTGCTCGGCAAGGTGACCGCCGTCCAGCCCGCCGTGGAGAAGCCCGGTTGCGAGATCGCCACGCCGTCGACGCCGGCATCGGCGGAGCTGCGCAGATACCAGCCTTCGCGCAACGTGAGCGACGGCGGCACCGCGGGAGCCGCGTTACTCAGTTTCGCGGCGCAAGCGGTGAGCGTCGTCGCCAGCGTCGCGAGAAAGCCGAGCATCGCCACCGCGGCGCCGCGGCGCATCGTCATCGCTGCTCTCACCGGCGCTTCCTCGCCTCGCGCCGCGCCGGCGCCGTCGAGCCGCGCACGACGAGCTGCGGCTCCACGGTCACGAACGCCTCGGGCTTGGTCTCGCCGCCCGCGATGCGCTCGAGCAGCAAGCGCGCGGCGAGCGCCCCCATCTCGCGCAGCGGCTGCCGCACCGTGGTGAGCGAGGGGTTGTGGTAGGCGGCGCTCTGGATGTCGTCGAAGCCCACCACCGAGACGTCCTCGGGCACGCGCAGGCCGGCGTCGAGGAAGGCACGGATGGCGCCGATGGCGGAGACATCGTCGAAGGCGACGAGGGCGGTGAACCGCGCGCCGCGGTCGAGCAGCACACGGGCGAAGGCGTGCCCCTCCTCGTAGCCGTCGGCCGGTGAGAAGGTGGCGAGCGCGGGCTCGCCCGAGAGCTGCACGGTGAGCTCGGGGTGGAAGGTGAAGCCCATCCCCGCGGCGGCTTCGCGATACGCGCGCCAGCGGTCCTCCGTGTCCGAGCTGCCGGGCTGACCCTTGAGGAACGCAACCCGCTCGTGCCCGAGCTCCTGGAGGTGGCGCAGCGTGAGCGACGCCGCGCGGTCGTGGTCGATGATGACGTTGGTGACGCCGGCGAGCGGCACGTGACCGGAGACGACGACCGCCGGCAGTGACGGTTCTTCGTGCAGCTCGCTGGCGACGAGGATCAGCCCCTCCACCGCGCGGTCGCGCATCAAGTCGAGGTACTCGTGAAGCAGGCTCACGTTGGAACGGCGATGGCTGGCGACGAGGTAGTGATAGCTCGTCTCCAGCAGGTGCCCTTCGATGCCGCTCATCACCTCGGCCGCGTAAGGCTCGCTGATCTCGGGCACCAGCACGCCGAGCGAGAACGTGCGCCGGCTGCGCAGCGAGCGCGCCAGGTAGTTGGGCCGGTAGTCGAGCTCGCGCGCGGCCGCGAAGATGCGCGCCTGCGTCTCGGCGGGGATCGAGGCCGCGGTGGGCGCCTGGTTGAGCACGAGCGAGACGGTGGCGGGCGAGAGGCCGACCTTCGCCGCCACCTGGCGGAGCGTCACCGTGCCGCCGCCCTCGCGGCGGGGCGCGACCGCAGCAGGACCATCAGCCACCGCGGCAACCGCCGCCGTCCCTTCCTTGCTGCGCCCACCGTTACGCGCCGATTTGCGCGCTGCCATCCCCGCTCACCTCCTCGCCGGCCGGGGCGCCAATAGGCGTCCGCGATCGCCCGTTGTTGACAGCCTCGGCGGGCGCATGGTATCACTAGTTAATCGATTTAGCCAAGTAGTTGTCAACCTGGTTTTTAACCCAGAGCCGTCGCGCCGAGGACCGCTTGCCGCCAGCCGAGACACCACCCCGAGCAGTGCCGGAACGCGGGTCAGCGGCCGGGTTTGCGCCCGATGGCGGCGCCATCCTCGGGGTCGACCTCGGCGGCACGCAGGTGCGCGCCGGCAAGGTGCGCGGCAGCGCCGTCGAGCGCAGCGCGGTGGCGCGGATCTCGGGGCGCGAGCGCGCCGAAGTGGTCAACGGCGAGCTCTACCGCACGATCGACGCCGTCTTCGACGACGAGGTCCGGGGCATCGGCTGCGGCGTGCCGAGCGTCGTCGACGTCGAAACCGGCGTCGTCTACGGCGTCGAGAACATCCCCTCCTGGCGCGAGGTGCCGCTCAAGGCCGACCTCGAGCGCCGCTACGGCGTGCCCGCTTACGTCAACAACGACGCCAACGCCTTCGCCGTCGGCGAGCTCCACTTCGGCGCTGGCCGCGGCCATCGCAATCTCGTCGGCCTCACCATCGGCACCGGGCTGGGGGCGGGCGTCATCGTCGACGGCAGGCTCTATAGCGGTAGCCACTGCGCGGCGGGCGAGATCGGCGCCATCCCCTATCGCGAGCACACCATCGAGCACTACTGCGCCGGCGCCTTCTTCCAGCGCAACGCGGGCATGCCGGGCGAAGCGGTCTACGCTCGCGCGCAGGCCGGCGAGCCGGCGGCGCTCGCGCTGTTCGAGGAGTTCGGCTTCGAGCTCGGCTACGCGGTGCTGCTCGTGCTCTACGCGTATGACCCCGAGCTGATCGTGCTCGGCGGCTCGATCAGCGTCGCGCTGCCGCTGTTCGGCGCCCGCATGCGCGAGCGCCTGCGGCAGTACCCGTGGCCGCACGTGGTGGAGAGGCTGCGCATCGCGCCCGGTGAGGCCCCGGACGCGGGAATCCTCGGCGCCGCGGCGCTCTACCTCGACGCCCGCCTCGGCGCATGAGCCTGCGCTCGGAGATCTACGAGCAGCCGGCGGTGCTCGAGCGCCTGCTCGTCGAGCA
>DATNCU010000291.1:0-4809 GCA_035607145.1 Thermoanaerobaculia bacterium | reverse complement strand
CAGGCGGTCTTCGCCGCCGTGCGCTACTGTCTGACGCTCGATTCCGACACGCGCCTGCCGCGTGACACCGCCAAGAAGCTGATCGGGATCATCGCGCATCCGCTCAATCGACCGTTCTTCGATCCTGCGCTCGGCCGCGTGACGGAAGGCTACGGCATTCTCCAGCCGCGCGTGAGCGTGACCATGGCCAGCGCCGCGGGCTCGCTCTTCGCGAGGCTCTACGCCGGCCACACCGGCGTCGATCCCTACACGAGCGCGGTGTCGGACACCTACCAGGATCTCTTCGGCGAGGGGATCTTCACGGGCAAGGGACTCTACGACGTCGACGCCTTCACCGCCGCGCTCGACGGCCGGGTGCCCGAGTACACGCTGCTTTCGCACGACCTCTTCGAGGGGATCTACGCGCGCACGGCGCTGGTCTCCGACGTCGAGCTGGTGGACGACTACCCCGCGAGCGTGCTCGCCCACGCGCGGCGGCTGCACCGCTGGGTGCGCGGCGACTGGCAGATCCTGCGCTGGCTGTTCCCCTGGGTGCGCAACCGCGCCGGCGGTCGCGAGCGAAATCGCCTGCCGTTGATCTCGCGCTGGAAGATCCTCGACAACCTGCGCCGCAGCCTGGTGCCGCCGGCGACGACGGCGCTGCTGCTCGCCGCCTGGACGGTGCTGCCGGGCAACGCCGCGGTGTGGACGGCGGCCGTGCTGGCGGCGCTCGCCTTCCCGCTCTACCCGCTGCTGCTGGGGATCCTCGCCGGGCCGGAGCGCCAGCAGCCGGCGCGGGTCTTCCTGCGCGCCGCGGCCGACGAGCTCGCGGTGGTGCTGGCGCGGGCCGGCCTGCAGCTGGTGTTCCTCGCTAGCCAGGCGTGGCAGATGGTGCACGCCATCTCGGTGACGCTGGTGCGGCTGGTCACCAAGCGCCGGCTGCTGGAGTGGGAGACCGCCGCCGCCAGCGCCGCCCGCGCCGCGCGCCGTGCCGCGCGCGGGGCGTGGCCGTTCCTGCGCGCGATGGCGGCGAGCCCGCTGCTGGCGATCGTCGGGCTGGCGCTGGTGGCGGCGCTGCGGCCGGGCGCGCTGCCGGTGGCGGGGCCGATCCTGCTGCTCTGGCTGCTGGCGCCGCCGCTCGCCTACCTGCTCAGCCGGCCGGTGGCGCCGCGGCAGCTCGAGCTCGACGACGAGGACCGGCGCTACCTCGAGGGAGTGGCGCGCGACACCTGGCGTTACTTCGCGACCTTCGCCGGCGCCGACGACCACGGGCTGCCGCCGGACAATTTCCAGGAGGTGCCGGATCCACGCATCGCGCACCGCACCTCGCCGACCAACATCGGCATGGGGCTGCTGGCGACGCTCGCCGCCCACGACCTCGGCTTCATCGCCACCGACGAGCTGGTCGAGCGCACCGACGCCGCGCTCACCACCATCGAGGGGCTGGAGCGGCACGAAGGACACCTGCTCAACTGGTACGACTCGCGGAGCCTGGCGCCGCTGCCGCCGCTGTACGTCTCGACGGTGGACAGCGGCAACCTCGCGGGGGCGCTGATGTGCCTGGCCGAGGGGCTGCGGCGGCTAGCGTCGGCCGGCGATGGCGCGGTCGCGCGCGAGCGCCTTGCCAACCTCGCAACGCGCGCCGCCGCCTTCGCCGATGGCATGCGCTTCGGTTTCCTCTACGACCCGCAGCGCCGCATCTTCGCCATCGGCTACCGCCTCCCCGACGCCGACGGTCCGGGGAAGCTCGACGCCTCGTACTACGACCTGCTCGCCTCCGAGGCGCGGCTCGCGAGCTTCCTCGCCATCGCCCGCGGCGAGGTGCCGCAGGCGCACTGGTTCCACCTCGGCCGCCTGGTCACCAACGTCGACGGCTCGCCGACGCTGCTGTCGTGGAGCGCCACGCTCTTCGAGTACCTGATGCCGCTGCTGCTGATGCGCAGCTACCCCGAGACGCTGCTCGACCAGACCTGCCGCATGGTGGTGCGAGCGCAACGGCGATACGGCGCCGAACGCGGCGTGCCGTGGGGGATCTCGGAGTCGGCCTGCAACGTCGTCGACCGCCACGAGACTTACCAGTACAAGGCGTTCGGCGTTCCAGGGCTGGGGCTCAAGCGCGGCCTCGGCGACGAGCTGGTGGTCGCCCCTTACGCCACCGCGCTCGCCGCCATGGTCGAGCCGACCCAGGCCGCGCGCAACCTGCGCCGGCTCGCGGCGCTGGGCCTCGTCGGCGAGTACGGCTTCTACGAGGCGATCGACTACACCCACCGCTCGTCGGGCGAGGAGGAGGGCCACGCGCCGCCCGCCGGCCGCGGCACCGTCGTGCGCGCCTACATGGCCCACCACCAGGGGATGACGCTGGTGGCGATCGCCAACGCCCTGCTCGGCCAGCGGATGGTCGAGCGTTTCCACGCCGATCCGCGCGTGCGCGCCACCGAGCTGCTGCTGCAGGAGCGGGTGCCTCGCCAGGCGCCCATCACGCAGCCGCGGCCGGTGGAGGAGACGCGGGTGGCACCGCCCACTCCATCCGCCGCGGTGCGCCGTTTCCGCTCGCCGCACACGCTCGTCCCGCACGCGCAGTTCCTCGGCAACGGCAACTACACGGCGGTGGTCACGAACGCCGGCGGCGGCGCCAGCTCGTGCCGCGGGCGGGCGGTGACGCGGTTCCGCCGCGACGCCACGCGCGACCCCGGCGGCCAGCACCTCTACCTGCGCGACGTGCGCAGCGGCGCGGTGTGGAGCGCCACTTACCAGCCGACCGCCGCGGAGCCCGAGGAGTACCGCGTCACTTTCCAGCCGGAGAAGGCGACCTTCCGCCGCCGCGACCACGGCATCGCCACCCAGCTCGAGATCGCCGTCTCCACCGAGGACGACGTCGAGGTGCGGCGGCTGACGCTGACCAACCACGACGATCGGCCGCGCGAGATCGAGGCGACGAGCTACGCCGAGATGGTGCTGGCGCCGCCCGCCGACGACCTCGCCCACCCGGGGTTCGCCAAGCTGTTCGTGGAGAGCGAGCACCTCCCTGAGGCGGCGGCGCTGCTCTTCCGGCGCCGCCCGCGCGCCGCCGACGAGGCGGCCACTTGGGCGGTGCACGTGCTCAGCCTCGAGGGCAGGCCGCAGGGGCCGCTGGAGTGGGAGACCGACCGCGCGCGCTTCATCGGCCGCGGCCGCGACGCCGCCGACCCGCAGGCGCTCGACGGGCGCGCGCTCTCGGGCACTACCGGTGCCGTGCTCGACCCGGTGGCGAGCCTGCGCCAGCGTCTTCGGCTGCCGCCCGGGGCGCGCGTGCGGCTCACCTTCGCGACCGGCATTGCCGAGAGCCGCGACGCCGCGGTGGCGCTCGCCCACAAGTACCACGATGCAGCCTCGGTCCCTCGCACCTTCGCGCTCGCCTTCGCCTCGGGCCAAAGCGGCCGCCGCCATCTCGGCATCAGCAACGACGAGGCGGTGCTGTTCGAGCGGCTCGCCTCGCGCGTGCTCTACGCCGATTCTTCGCTGCGCGCGCCGGCGGAGCTGCTGGCGCGCAACACCCTCGGCCAGGAGGGGCTGTGGCCGCAGTCGATCTCCGGCGACCTGCCGATCCTGCTGGTGCGGGTGGTGGAGGAGGACGACCTGCCGCTGGTGCGCCAGGTGCTGCAGGCGCAGGAGTACTGGCGGCTCAAGGGCCTGCAGGCCGACGTCGTGCTGGTCAACGAGAACCCGCTGGGCTACCTCGACGCCATGCAGGCGTCGCTCGAGACGCTGCTCGACGAGGGCCCGTGGCGCTCGTGGCGGCACCGGCCCGGCGGCGCCTACCTGCTGCGCGGCGAGCGCCTCTCGGAAGCCGAACGCGTGCTGCTGCAGAGCGCCGCCAGTGCCGTGATCAGCGGCGACCGCGGCGAGCTCGCGCACCAGCTCGACCGCCTCCACCCCGAGCGGCCCGAGGTACCGCCCGAGGTGCTGACCGTCACGGCGCCGCGGCCGGCCGCCCTTGCCGAGGGAGTCGCGGCGCAGCCGGAGCTGCCCGAGCTCGTGCTCGACAATCGGCTCGGCGGCTTCACCCGCGACGGGCGCGAGTACGTGATCCACCTGGACAGCGATCAGCAGACGCCGCTGCCGTGGGCCAACGTCATCGCCAACCCCGACTTCGGCACCATCGTCACGGCGGGCGGCGCCGCCTTCACCTGGTCGGGCAACAGCCGCGAGAACCGGCTGACGCCGCACGCCGGCGACCCGGTGAGCGATCCCACTGGCGAAGCGATCTTCGTGCGCGACGACGAGAGCGGCGAGGCGTGGACGCCGACGCCCGGGCCGCTGCGGCGGCGGCGGGGGAGCGGGCGCTGCGTGGTGCGCCACGGTTTCGGCATCACCCGCTTCGAGCGCATCGCCGGCGGCGTGCGGCAGCAGCTCGAGGTGTTCGTCGCCGCCCGCGATGCGGTGAAGCTGTCGCTGCTCACGCTGAGCAACGAGAGCGGGCGACCGCGGCGGCTGAGCGTCTTCTCCTACTGCGAGTGGGCGCTGGGGCCGCCGCGCGAGGGGCATCACCTGCACGTCGTCACCGAACGCGACGAGACGGGCGGCGCGGTGCTGGCGCGGAACCCCTACAACCGCGACTTCGCGCGCCGCGTCGCCTTCGCCGGCGCCAGCGAGCCTCCAGTCGCGGTGAGCGGCGACCGCACGGCGTTCCTCGGCCGCAACGGCTCGCTGGCGGCGCCCGCGGCGCTCGGCCACCGACAGCTCGCCGGCCGCCTCGGTGCCGGGCTCGACCCCTGCGCCGCGCTGCAGGTGGCGGTCGAGCTGCTGCCCGGCGAGACGCGCCGCTTGGCGTTCGTGCTCGGTCAGGGAGAG
>DATNCU010000263.1:0-3121 GCA_035607145.1 Thermoanaerobaculia bacterium | reverse complement strand
TCCAGGTGCGCAAGTACCGGCCGCCGCGCCCCAGCAACCTCGGCCGCATGAACCGCCGCGACCACCGCAAGATCGCGGTGATGGACGGCCGCGTCGGCTACGTCTTCGGCCACGGTTTCGCCGATGAGTGGACGGGGCACGGGCAGGACCGCGACCACTGGCGCGACACCGGCGCCCGCGTGCTGGGCCCCATCGTCGGCGGCCTGCAGGCGGCGTTCACCGAGAACTGGACCGAGGAGACGGGCGAGGTGCTCGTCGGCACCAAGTTCTTCCCGCCGATCGCCCCGGCCGGCCACGTGCAGGCGCACCTCGCCTACTACTTCGACCACGGCAGCGTCTCGTCGGTCGACCTGCTCTATCGGCTCGCCTTCGCCGCGGCGCGCCGCGAGCTGTGGATCGAGAATCCCTACCTGGCGCCCGACGACGACGTCCTCGAGCTGCTGCGGGACGCCGCCGACCGCGGCGTCGACGTGCGGCTGATGCTGCCCGGCGAGATCACCGACGCGCAGATCGTGCGCCACGCCGGCCACGCCTGGTACGACACGCTGCTCGCGCACGGCGTCAAGATCTGGGAGTACCAGCGCACGCTCAACCACCAGAAGATCGTCGTCGTCGACGGCGTCTGGTCGCACATCGGCTCGACCAACCTCGACAACCGCTCCTTCGCCACCAACGACGAGATCAGCCTCGGCATCATGGACGCGGGCGTCGCCGAGGAGCTGCGCGCGGCTTTTCTGCACGACGTCGAGGAGTGCAAACCGATCGAGCTGAAGGAGTGGCGCCGGCGCTCTTCGCTGCACAAGCTGCGTGACTGGGCTTCGTATCGGATCAACGACCAGCTTTGACGTTGGGGACAGGCGCTGACGGTCGTGGTTGATGGGCGCTTGCTGGTCACCGGCCGGCGTTCGCTACGGGTCCGGAGGGCGCCGCCGGCGGGACCGGCGCGCCTTTCTGTGGGCTCGGAAGGGAGCGGCGCGCCTCCACTCTCCGGCGCCTCAACGCCCGTGATCACGCGAGAACCTCGAAGCGCCTCCGAGAGGTCCCGCCAGCGGCGCCCTCCGGACCCGTAGACGCGAACGCCTCCTCGAGTGGTCGTCGAGCCAGCGCTCCAAATCCGGCGACCGCGGCTGGTCCGCGAGTGGGCCACTGTCGTGTGATCGTCGTAAGAGCGAGCGAATAGCGGCACGACGATGTGACTCACACGCCGCCAAAAGAGCGTCAGGTAAAGAGCTCCCGAACCACGGCGACGGTGGGGACTCGCCACCAAGTCGCTCGCAGTGAACGACGAAGGCGGGCGTCCGAGCGGATCCGGGGGCCGTCGCGGCGGGACCTCTCGGAGGCGCTTCGAGGCTTTCGCGTGATCACGGGCGGTGAGGCGCCGGAGAGTGGAGGGGCGCCCTCTTGCTCCCGACAGGCACTGTAGGCGCCCCGGTCCCGCGGCGGCGGCCCCCGGATCCGCTCCGAGCCCGCCGGCCGGGAAGTCACGAACGCGCGCAGCTCACAAGGCCTACACCACAGTCCCGCTCCACCGCCCACTCCAACTCTTCGGCGTGAAGTGAGGAACCGCCAGCGGCTCGAGCAGCGGGCAACCTCGCCGCCAAAACGAGCGGAACGGCAGCTTCTCGCCGGTGCGGTAGAAGTGAGCGAGGTAGCCGAAGTCGCAGCCGGCGAAGTCGGCGAGCCATTGGTCGAGGTCGCGCACGCCACACTCGTGGAGCAGCTGCAGGCTGTAGCGGCACGCCTCGACTTCGTAGGTTTCGAGCTCGGCGATGCGCTCCGCGGATGGCTCGGCCTGCGCCCGCGTGCCGTGCTCGCGGGCGTGCGGGTCGGTGTTCCACTGGATGGTGTGGCCGAAGAGGTGGACGAGGATGAACAGCGCGTTCTCGATCTCGTTGGCGTAGTCGATCTTGATCTCGGCGCCGTCGAGGTCGCCGGTGTAGGGGTCGGTGACGTCGCTGATGGTGATCGGGATGCCGTAGCGGCGCTCGACGTGGTCGGCGACGAGGTTGAAGACCTCGCGCATGCGGTCCTCGGGGGGATAAGCGACGCTCGGGGATGTCGAATCCATCCGACGAGCCTATCGGGCGCGGCGCGTGAAACGGAAGCCGTTCGCGGCGCCGCTGTCGAGGCGGAAGCCGTCGACGTTACCGCGGGCGTCGCGGGTGAACGAGAAGATCAGCGTGAACCAGTCCGTGGGCAGCACGAAGCGGTTGGGGCCGGCGAACTGCAGCGTGCCCTTGGGCTGGATGCGGGTGTCGAGCTGTAGCGAACCGTCGACCAAGCGCAGCGTGTAGGGGTTGTCGAGCTCGTCGGAGTCGTACGTGCCGGTGAAGGCGGCGAGCTCCGCTGCGGGTGGCGGGGCGGCGAGGCGCTCGTAGTGGGCCGTCTCCCGCCCTTCCTCGAACAACGTCAGGCGCACGCCTTTGCCTGCCGCGTCGCGCGCGACGGTGACGCGCCAGCCGAGTGGCGGATCGGTGAGGAAGACCTCGTCGGGTCCGGTAGCCGACAGCAGGTAGTCCGCGCCGACGACGCTCAGCGCGATCTTCGCCGGCGATGCGGCGTCGGCGCGCAGCGTCCAGGTGGTGCCGGTCACGGGATTCAGGTAGTCGCCCTCCGTGGCGGTGACCACTGCCCGCGGCAGCTGCACGTACGGCGCGCGCGGCACCGCCGCGGCCACGGCTTCCTTCGGTACGCCGAGCACCAAGTCGGCGATCTTGCGGACGAAGAAGCGGGTGTCGACGGTCGAGTTGCAGAGGCAGAAGACCGAGACGTGCTCCTTGGGGTAGCGCGCCATGTCGCCGACGTGCCCGGGGCCGCGCCCGGCGTGCCACTCGATGCGGCGGCCGTGGTGGCGGCCGAGGAGGATGCCGAAGCCGTAGCCGTCACGCGCCTCCTCGCCAACCGCCCCGCGCGCTCGCAGGCTCGCCGGGCTCGGGGTGACGGCGCGGCGCACCAGCGCGGGGTCGCCGCGACCAAGACGGTTGCGGTAGAAGTTCTCGTCCCAGCGCAGCAGATCCTCGACCGTCGTCCAGATGCCGCCGCTGCCGGCGAGCGTGGCGCCGAAGCTGCGCCGCCAGCCGGTGGCGAGGCTGCCCGCGTACGGCGTCGCGCGATGCGGCAC
>DATNCU010000250.1:0-5187 GCA_035607145.1 Thermoanaerobaculia bacterium | reverse complement strand
GCGACAGTGTTCGCCATCCTCGGCCACACCGTGCTCGGCTTCGAGCAGTCGCTCGCCCAGCTCTTCGTGGCCGTCCTCTCCGGCTACACCTGGGCGCTGCTCTTCGAGTGGGTGGACGCGCGCTCCTACAACCGGCCGCCGGGGTACGCCGGCGGCGGCTTCAAGAAGCTCGTCGACTTCCTGCTCTCGGCGCACATGACGTCGATCACGACGTCGTTCCTCATCTACGCCAACCGGCGCCTATGGATCATGGCGCTCGCCACCGCGATCGCCATCGGCTCGAAGTACGTCCTCCGCGTCCGCTGCGAGGGGCGGCTGCGCCACTTCATGAACCCGTCGAACTTCGCGCTGGCGGTGCTCTACGTCACCTACCAGTGGACGGGCGTGCTGCCGTGGAGCTTCACCACCAAGATCCACGGCGTCTGGGACTGGGTGCTGCCGGCGATCATCGTCTGCCTCGGCGTGCGCCTCAACATCCTCTTCACGCGCAAGATCCCGCTTATCCTCTCGTGGCTGGGCACCTTCGTCGTGCTCGGCTTCGTGCGCTCCTGGATCGGCGGCACCCACGTGGCGGCCGAGCTGGTGCCGCTCACCGGCATCGCCTTCGTGCTCTTCACCTTCTACATGATCACCGACCCGCAGACGACGCCGGCCAAGCCCGCCTGCCAGGCGCTGTTCGGGGCCGGCATCGCCTTCGCGTACTCGGTGTTGCTCATCCTGCACGTCCAGTACACGATGTTCTATAGCGTCACCATCGTGGCGGCCATCCGCGGCGCGTGGATGCTCGCCCAGGGGGTGCGCGAGTCGGCGGCGCAGCGGGCGGCGCTGCCGCCGGTGGCCGCGGCGCAGCCGCAGATCTGACGGACTCGGTTAACTGATCCAGGAGCACGGAGCCATGGCACAGACGACCAGCGCCACGACCACCCCGCCGATCATCATCGACCTCGGAAAGATCGGCAAGAAGAAGGTGCGGCAGTTCAAGGAGGGGCGCGGCGAGATCGCCGCCGAGGTGCAGCAGATCCTCAACGAGACCCGCGCCAACCTCGGCGCCGACGCCGCCGGCAAGGAGCTGGTGCCGATCGTGTTGGTCTACAAGCAGAAGAAGCGCGGCGGCCGCGGCGGCAAGAAGCTCGGCCTGCCGTTCCCCTTCTGAACCGTTCTGAACGAGCTGAGAAAGGAGACGAGGATGGCGACGACCACGACTGGCGCGAAGACTACCGACACCGCCGACGCGGCCGCCGCGGCGGCCGGCGCGGGCTACCTGCAGCCGCAGGTGTTCCCGCGGCCGATCGTCTACGAGCGGACCAAGGGCGGCCGCAAGAAGCGCTACTCGAGCGGGCTCAAGGACGGGCAGAAGCTCGAGGAGGGCGCCTCGCGGGCGGCGCAGCGGGTGGCGCAGGCGGTCGCCGACGGCTTCGGCGAGTACCGCCGCCGGCGCGACCGGTCGGCCGAGCGCAAGAAGGACGGTGCGGTGAAGGACTTCGTGCGCAACCTCGGCCGCGGCGCCGAGGAAGCGTTGCGGACGGGGGCCAAGGCGCCGACGGACCTCACCCGTTACCTGACGAAGAAGCGGCTGACGCGGCTGGTCTTCCTGCCGCCGCCGTTCTCGCGGTAACGGGGCCGAGCCGCGGCCTCTGACGCGGCGGCGAAGGTGGGGGCTCGCCGGCCGCGGTGGGCGGAGTGTTTCTGAAAGGGTGGTAAGGATCGAATGCAGGAGCTGCTGTCAGAACGCGCCGGCGAGAGCAGCTCGAGTGCGCGCGTTCTTCCCGAGGGCGAGCCGGATGCCGGCGATGGCCGGCCGAAGGGCGAGGTGTTGCCCTTTGCGCCCCGGGCGGAGCCCGAGCCGCCGCCTCCCCCTGAGCCGGATTCGGTGGTGGCCAACGAGAACGTCCTGCCGGACGTCCTGCCGCCCGACACCGAGCTCATCCGCGCCAGCTTCTTCGGTGTCGCCTGGCGCCTCTGCCAGCTGCTCTTCGTCTTCGCCCGCTACCAGCTCGCGGGCTTCTTCGACTGGCTCACCTACGAGCGCAGCCCGGGGCGCACGCTGGCGCTGCAGACCCGCCGCGCCGAGCGCCTGCGCGAGACGCTCAAGGGTCTCGGCGGTACCTTCATCAAGCTCGGCCAGCAGCTCTCCATCCGCTCCGACATCCTGCCGCCGGTCTACTGCCGCGAGCTCGCCGAGCTGCTCGACCGCGTGCCGCCGATGCCGGGCGAGTACGTCCATGAGGTGCTGTCGAAGCCGGTGCGCCAGTCGGCCAACGGTCAGCGCGCGCATCCACCACTGCGCGACGCCTTCCTCACCTTCGACTTCGAGCCCGTCGGCAGCGCCTCGATCGCCTGCGTCTACCGCGCGCGGCTAGCCGACGGCGACGAGGTGGCGGTCAAGATCCGGCGCCCCGGCATCGTGCGCACCTTCAAGACCGACCTCGCGGCGCTCGACGTCGCCTTCAAGCTCGTCGAGTCGCTCACCATCCTGCGGCCGACGATCTCCACCACCTTTCGCTCCGAGCTGCGGCTGATGCTGCTCGAGGAGCTCGACTTCGAGGTCGAGGCGCGCTACCAGGAGCTGTTCCGCACCTACTTCGCGAAGCGTCCGAAGCTCAACACCACGGCACCCAAGATCTATCCCGACTGGTGCGGGCGCGAGGTGATCGTCGGCGAGTACCTGCGCGAGGAGAGCGGCATCTGGCTCAAGGACCTCATCGCGCAGCTGGAGGCGGGGGACGGGCCGTACCGCGAATACCTGCGCTCGCGCGACATCTCGCCCAAGAAGATCGCCAAGCAGCTGCTGCGCGGCAGCCACTACGCCTTCTTCGAGTGCCCCTTCTTCCACGGCGACCCGCACCCCGGCAACCTCTTCGTGCAGGACGGCAACCGCCTGGTGCTGGTCGACTTCGGCGCCTGCGGCGTCTTCGCCCACCGCGAGCGCCACCGGCTGCTGCAGATGTACGAGTTCGAGGGCGAGGAGGACATCGGCGGCATGGTGCAGTGCGTCATCGGCCTCATGGAGCCGCTGCCGCCGATCGACGTCGACACCCTGCGCCGCCGCCTCGAGGACGCCTGGTGGAAGGCCTTCTACGGCATCAAGAGCAAGCACGCGATGTGGTGGGAGCGCACCTCGTTCCGGCTGTGGACGGCGCTCTACCGCGAGGTGCGCCGCCAGCGCATCCCGCTGCCGCTCAACATGCTGCGCATGATCCGCGCGACGCTGCTCTACGACTCGGTGTCGGCGCGGCTGTACCACAAGGTCAACGTCTTCGACGAGTACCGCTGGTACCGCAAGCGCTATGCGCGCCGCATCCGCCGCGACTTCAACCGCGCCCTCATCCGCCAGATCTTCCGCGGGCCGGACCTCAACAACTACGTGCGGCTCGCGCGCGTCTGGCAGGTGTTCAACCTGGCGCTGCAGCAGGCGGAGATCTTCCTGCGCAAGCCGCTGCCGGACTTCTCGGCGCTGGTGAGCAAGGGCTGGGACGTCTTCAGGATCTTCGTCCACTGGGCGCTGTTGTCGAGCGCGGTAACGGTGGTTACCTTCGTCGTCGGGCTGCTGGCAATGCGCGACCACCTGCGCGCGACGGCAGCGGAGTTCGGCAGTAAGGCGCTCGCCCAGGGGTCGACCTTCTGGGAGTACGCGGTCGCCCTGCCCAATGGGCTCAGGGGGGACATGCTCCAGAAACCGGGCCTCAACCCCGGCGAGGTGCTGCTGCTGGTCTGGGCGGTGCTCATCACCGCCATCACCTTCAAGTACCTGCGCACGATGCTCTTCCGGCTCATCGACAAGGACGTCATTCCGGGCCGCGACGGCGGCCGGCTGAGCTGAGTCATGGCCTTCTTCGCCATGCCTTACCAGGTCCTCTTCCACGACACCATGGCCTATGGCTCGCAGCACCACATGGTGAACATCAAGCTGCAGAACATCGCGCGCGAGACGGTGCTGTTCGCGAGCCGCGTCGACGGCGAGACGGTGTGGCAGGAACAGCTCAAGGACATCGTGATGCTCACCCGCGAGGCCTACAGCCTCAACCTGGCGCCGGTGGAGCTGGGGCAGCGAGTGACGGTGCTGATGACCTACGAGGACCCCACGCGCAGCACCGTGCGGCTCTGCTTCCGGCTGGTGCGCTTCGACGGCAAGCCGGTGGCCTGCGGCTACCAGACGATGATCCTCATCGACCGCCTGAGCGGGCAGCTGGTCGAGCCGCCGCCGATGCTGGCGCAGTACCTCGACGCCGCGCGCGCCGACAGCCTCGTCGAGCCGCTGCGCGACCCCAGCTTCGCCGAGCGCGCCCACGGCGGCGGCCGCTTCTTGCGCGACATCTTCTCCGACGAGGTGGTGGCGCTGGGCCGCCACGTCTGCAACGGCGACGGCTTGACGGTGGCGCCGCGCATCATCGACACCGCGCTGCGGGAGTTCGCGCTGTGAGCCAGGGGGCCGTGTTCACCTTCCCCGGCCAGGGCTCGTACGACGGCGACGTGCTGCATCAGCTCTACGCCGGCTTCGCGGAAGTGGAGCCCTGGTTCGCGGCGGCAGACGCGGCGGCGCTGCGGCTGCTTGGCGAGCCGTTCCTGCCGCTCGTCGCCTCGCCGCTGCCGGAGGAACGGCAGGCGGCCGCGGACGCCTCGCCCGACCTGCAGCAGCTGGGGATCTTCCTCGCCGGCGTGGCGGTGGCGCACCTTTTAGAGCGGCGCGGGGTGCGGCCGGCGCTGCTGCTCGGCCACAGCTTCGGCGAGCTCGCGGCCCTCGGCGCGGCGGGAGTGTTCGGCGTCGAGGCGGGTGTCGAGATCGTCTGCCACCGCGTGCTGGCGCTGCGCGCCGTGCCCACCGCCGGCGGCATGGCGGCGCTCTCGTGCGGCCTCGAGCGGGCCGAGGCGCTGCTGCGCGAATTTGGGAGGCCGGCTCTCGAGGTGGCGGTGCTCAACCACGCGCGGCAGACGGTGGTGTCGGGGCCGCGCGCCGACCTCGAAGCGCTGGCGCCGTTCGCCGGCGGCCAGGGCGTCTCGCTGAGCCTCCTCAAGAGCCGCTACCCGTTCCACTCCTCGCACCTCGCGGTGGCGGTCGACCGCTTCGAGCGGCGGCTGCGCGGCTACGAGCTGCGGCCGCCGCGGGTGCCGGTGTGGCTGGCGATGGAGGGCCGCGCGCATCACGGCGGCGGCGGCGCGCCCGAGCTCGACCTGCCGGCGCTGCTCGCC
>DATNCU010000241.1:0-5956 GCA_035607145.1 Thermoanaerobaculia bacterium | reverse complement strand
AGCGCCACCACCAGTGCCGCGAGCCGCGGCACCACGACCGCCAGGACCCCGGGGCTCACGGGCACCGTGCGCGCCACCATCTGCCGCACACGCCCGGTCGCCGCCGGCGCCGGCGCGATCTCCGGCAGCTCCTCGTCGTCGGGTTTGACTCCGAACGTCGGCGCGGGCACGGCGCTTCGCGGCGCCGCTGCGGACGCCGCCGTGGCTGCCGATGTGCGCGCCGCCGCGGCCGGGGCCGCCACCGAGGTGCGCGTGCTCGCGGCAGTTGTGGGCGCCGCCGCCACGCCGGCGCCCTTCACCGCGCGGACGACGCCGGCACGCAGCAGCTTGTAGAGCGTGAACAGCGCCCGGTAGTGCCCGACGCCGGTGGCGTCGGCGAGCGTGCCCACCGGCGTCTTGCCGTCGAGCCGCTCGACGAAAGGCCGGTCCTCGGCGGCGATCCACACCCCGGAGCCCTCCGGCACCGCGCCGTCCTGCTGGAGGTACTGGACCGGCTGCGCGCCCGGCACCCGCTCGTAGGCGAGCGTCAGGTCCGGCGCTCCGCCCACCTGGTCGTCCTCGCCCAGATCGGAGAGCGAGCGGATGAGCAGCTCTTCGATCGAGATGGCGTAGAAGCCCTCCTCGAACGCCACCTCGTCGCCGGAGTAGAACTTGAAGTCGCCCTGGTCCCAGCGCAGGAGCTGCAGCAGCAGCCGGTAGGTCTGCAGGCGCAGCGCCTCGAGCAGCTGGCCGCGCTCGACGAGGCCGCGCTCGAGCAGCAGGTCGAGCAGCCGTTTGCCGCCGCCCTCGTGTTCCGCGGAGACGCCCGCGAAGTCGCGCGGGCTGACGAGGCCCTGGCTGGCGAGGATCTGCCCCAGCCCCTCCTCGACCGTCTGGTTGAGGGCGTCGGCAGCCACCACGTGCCCGTCCTTGAACGAGATGGCGACGATGTCGGCCTCACCCTGCACGGTGAGGATGCCGGTCTTCCGCTGCGCGGAGATCATCTGCAGGATCTCCGGCAGTTGGAACGTCTCTAGGCTGCCCTCGATGGCCATGGATCGACGCTCGCCGCGCTACCGTGCACCGCGCCCGACACCACCCGCACGCTTCGCCACGAAAACGGCGGCAACTCTAGCAGGCGCGGCGGCTTGCGGGCCGCGAGCGCGGTCGTTACGATTCCCGGCGACACACGAGGCAAGACGTGGGCAAGGACCTCAAGGTCACCGACAAGCGGATCTTCACTCCTGAGGGCGACCTCAAGGACGAGTTCCGGCACTTGAAGGACCAGCCGCCGCCGGTGGCCACCGCGGAGCGCGCGGCGGAACCGGCGGCCGCGACAGCCGCGTCGACCGCCGCGCCGTCGCCGCCGGCGGAACCGAAGAAGGCGCCGCAGGGGCCGCGGCAGGCGGCGTCGGATCCGCGCAGCGCCGGCCGCGCCGCCGCGCCGCCGCCCGACCCGGAGCCGACACCGCGGCTCGAGCTCCCCGGCACGCCGCCAGGCTACGGCGCCCCCACCTTCTATGACCTCGTCGCCGTGCTCGCCGAGCCGGTGAGCCTCTACCTCGGCGACATCCCGCTCCCCGACGGGCAGAGCGCCGAGAACCTGGAGATGGCGCGGCTGCACATCGATCTGCTCGACGTGCTGCGCCAGAAGACCGCCGGCAACGTCAGCGCGCAGGAGTCCGCGGTGCTCGAGGACGTGCTCTACCGCTTGCGCCTGCGCTATGTGCAGAAGCGCGGCTGATGGGTGCAGAAGCGCCGCTGAGCGGCGTCCGCGCGTCGCTGCCGTAGCGGCGCTGCTCGTCGCCGCCATCCTGCTGCCCGCAACCGTGCCGGCCGCCGGCCCGCCCGCCGCCGGCTTCGAGCTCTCGCGCAGCGTCAGCCAGAGCCTGCTCCACCTCCAGGAGGTGTGGCTGCAGTGGATCAGCGCCTTCTACCAGGGCGACCGTGCGGCGGCCGCCGCGCAGGTGGCCGAGCTCAAGAGCTCGCTCGGCCGCCTCGGTTTCACCCGCCTTCCCGAGCTGTCGATGGGGGCCACCGTGCGCGCCATCGAGGCGGCGCGGCAGGGCGACCTCGCCCGCGCCGAGTGGGCGCTCGACGACGCCGAGGCGCTCGATCCAGGCCGTCCAGAGACGGCATTCGGTCGCGCGTTGGCCGCTTGGGAGGGCAAACGCTACCCGCGCGCCGTCTGGCAACAGCTCGTCGGTTACGCGCGCCTCTTCGGGCTGACGCCCAACCACGAGCTGGCGCTGCACAACCTGCTGCTCGCCGCGCTCGCGGTGGCGCTCCTCGCCGGCGCCGGCTTCGTGCTGGTGCAGCTCGCCACCAAGGGCAGCCGTCTCTACTGGTCGATCTCCAGCCGGCTCGCCATGCTGTCTGCCCCCGTGGCGCACCTGCTCACCATCGTGCTGCTGCTGTGGCCGCTCGCCACACCCGGCGGCGTGCTGTGGGCGCTGCTCTACTGGTCGGTGCTGCTGTGGGGCTTCGGCTCGCTCTCCGAGCGGCTGGTGCTCGGCGTGCTCTGGCTGCTGCTCGCGGTGACACCGCTCGCGCTGGCGCGCCAGCACCAGAAGGTGGCGGCGCTGCTGACGCCGCCGGTGCGCGCGGTGGCAGCGCTCAACGAGGGGCGCCTCTACGGCGCGCTCTTCACCGACCTCGGTCTGCTCCCCTCGATGCTGCCCGACAGCGTGGCGGTGCGGCAGATGCTCGGCGACCTCCACCGCCTGCTCGGCCAGTGGGACGAGGCCCGCATCTACTACGCGCAGGTGCTGGAGAAGGAGCCGCAGAACGTCGACGCGCTCATCGACCTCGGCGCCTACCACTTCCTCACCGGCGACCACGGCGGCGCCGTGCAGTTCTTCCAGCGCGCCGCCACCGCCGACCCCAACAGCGCCGCCGCCTACTACAACCTGAGCCAGGCCTACTCCGACGCCTACCAGTTCGGCGAGCAGCGCGAGGCGCTGGCGCGGGCGCGGCAGCTCGACGAGGGGCGCGTCAACCGCTGGATCCAGCAGTCGAGCGGCGACCGCGTCATCACCTTCAACGGCGGACTCGAGCGCCACGACCAGGTGCTGCGCAACCTCGAGCGCACGATGCAGGCGCCGGCCACACCGGCGACGGCGGTGCACAACGTGCGTCGCTGGCTGCCGCTGGGCGTCTCGCTCACCGCGCTGGTGCTGGCGCTGGCGCTGCAAAGGCTGCTGCCGCGCGGCGACAGCCCGCCGCCGCCGAAGCTGGTCAACCGCCCCGGGCGGCTGGCGATGCTGCTGCGCGTGGCGCTGCCGGGCATCCCGTCGGCAGAGGACGGCAACGGCGGCCGCGCCTATCTGGCGCTATTGGTGGTGGCGCTGGCGCTGGTGCTGGTCGGCGGCAGCCGGCTCATCTTCCCGTTGCCGCTGGGCCTGCAGCCGGGGGCCGCGGCGCCGACGGTGGCGGCGGCGTCGCTGCTGGTGGTGTTCTTCGCCAGCCGCGTCTGGGCCGACTTACATTAGCCGGCGTCGGTCGGCCCTTTCGCTTCCTGCCACAGCGCCTCGAGCTCGTCGAGCGGCACGTCGCCGAGCTTGCGACCGCTCGACGCGACGCCACGCTCGACGTGGGCGAAGCGGCGGCGGAACTTGGCGTTGGTGCGGGCGAGCGCGCGCTCGGGATCGATGCCGGCGTGGCGGGCGAGGTTGGCTACCGCGAAGAGCAGGTCGCCGAGCTCGTCTTCGAGCGCCGCGCGGGCGGCGGGGTCGTCGGCCGCCGCCGGCAGCTCGCGCTCCACTTCGGCAAGCTCCTCGTGCACCTTGGCGAGCACCGCCGGCGCGTCGGGCCAGTCGAAGCCGACGCCGGCCGCCTTTTGCGACAAGCGGTAGCAGCCGACGAGCGCCGGCAGCGATGCCGGGACGCCGGCGAGCAGCGACTCGCCGCCGCCGGTGGCGGCCTTGCGGCGTTCCCACGCGCGGCGTACCTCCTCGGCGTCGGCGGCGCGCTCCTCGCCGAAGACGTGCGGATGGCGCGCCACCATCTTGTCGTGGATGCCGGCGACGACCTGCTCCGGCGTCAGCGTGCCCGCCTCCTCGCCAAGGCGCAGCAGGAAGGCCACCTGGAACAGCAGGTCGCCGAGCTCGCCGCCGATGGCCGGCCACGATTCTTCGTCGATCGCGGCGGCCGCCTCGTGCGCCTCTTCGAGTAGGTACGCACGCACGTCGGTGAGGCGCTGCTCGCGGTCCCAAGGGCAGCCGTCGGGCGCGCGCAGGCGCTCGACTAGCGCGACGAGATCGCGCAGCGTCGAAGCCGCGGGCGTCGCCGCCGTGGGAGTGGACCTCGGTTCGCCGTCGGCCATCGCGCGGAGTCTACGGCGACGCGTGGCTACAATCCGCGCGTGCGTCGCGTCCTGCTGCTCATCGCGCTGCTGCTGCTGATCGCTTGTCGCAACGAGCAGCCACGCGCGGCCGCACCGACTCCCTCGCCCGCGGCGACCGCCGTCGTCGCGAGCACCACCGCCACACCCGCAGCGGAGCCCGCGGCTTCACCCGTCGCGCCCGCTCCGCGCCGCCAGCCGGTCGTCGTCTTCCTCGGCGACAGCCTCACCGCCGGCCTCGGCCTCTCCGCCGAAGAGGCCTGGCCGACGCTCCTCACCGAGCAGCTCGCCGCCGCCGGCACGCCGATCCGTGCCGTCAACGCCGGCGTCTCCGGCGACACCAGCGCCGGCGGCCTGCGCCGGCTCGACTGGCTGCTGCGCCAGCGGCCCGACGTCGTCGTCGTCGAGCTCGGCGCCAACGACGGCCTGCGCGGGCAGCCGGTCGCCGGCGTCGAGGCCAACCTACGAAAGATCGTCGAGCGCTCGCGCGCCGCCGCCGCCCGCGTGCTGCTGATCGGCCTGCGCGTGCCGCCGAGCCTCGGCGGCGAGTATGCGACGCGGTTCGCCGAGCTCTACCCGCGCCTCGCCCGCGAGCTCGACGTGCCGCTGGTGCCCTTCCTGCTCGAAGGCGTCGCCGGCGATCCCGACCTCAACCTGCCCGACGGCATCCACCCCAATGCCGAGGGGCAGCGCCGCGTCGCCGCCGTGGTGCGCCCGCACCTCGAGCGGCTGCTGGCCGAGCCACCGGCCGCCACCGCGGCGCGCTGAGCGCGTCGCGGCCGATCTCGCGCTCCGCGCTCTCGCGGCCGCTAGCTAGCCGCCGCTACCGCCGGCGCCGCCGAAGCCGCCGCGTACATCGCGCGGAAGCGCGCTCGCAGCCGCTCCATGCGCTCCTCGACGCCGGGCACCGACATCACCACCTCTTCGATGTTCTTGGCGAAGCCGGGTTGCGGCGCCATGGCGCGAATCTCGGCGAGCAGCGGGTGCACCTTGGAGAAGATGCCGAAGACCTCGGTGTTGGCGTCGAGGAACATCTGGCGGTCGAGCGCCCCGTGGACGACGAACGAGCAGGCCATGTCCCAGTAGCCGATCACCATGCGCAGGTGCGGGTTGTGCGGGCCGGCCAGCGTCGCTTGTACGTCGGCGATGGTGTCGGGGTGGAACTCGCGCATGAACCAGTTGCGGGCATCGCGCATGACGGGCTCGCGGCGCAGCTCGTAGAGCTTGAGGATCAGCTGAGCGCTTTCGTAGGGAGTTGGCATGCGCGGAAGCCTAGCCAATGGGAACGTGGCGCGCCAGGGCGATCCGGTTTCGGCGGAAGATGCGTGCGCGCGCGGCGCACGGCGGGCCGCGATGCCGCATTGCAGCGCGACGTGTAAACCGCGGCGCCCTTCGCGCGTATGCACCCATGTGCCCGGCCGCGCCGCGACCCCGCTGCTAAGCTCGTTCCGCATGCCCGCCGTGCCGCGCTCGACCGAGGCCCGCGCCCGCATCGAGCTGCGCGGGCTGACGCGCCGGCTGCCTTCCGGCGAGCGGCTGCTCACCATCCTCGACCACGTCGACCTCGCGATCCCGGCCGGCGAGATGGTGGCGATTCTGGGCCCCTCGGGCAGCGGCAAGTCGACGCTGCTGGCG
>DATNCU010000238.1:0-4314 GCA_035607145.1 Thermoanaerobaculia bacterium | reverse complement strand
CCTCCTCAGTGGCGACGAGCTTGTCGCCGATCAGCGCCAGGAAACGCTCCGGCTCCGGCGCGGGGGCGCGGCGGCGGCGGTCGAGGAGGGGGGTCTGCGGGTTCATGCGCGATTCATGAGACGGGGTTCACCGGCGCGAAGGCCTCGACCTTCTCCAGGCGTCCGTCGCGGAAACGGTAGACCTTGCCGGTGCGGAAGTACCACCAGGCCGTCTCCAGGTGCCCGCCCTGCGCCGTGCGATCGACGCGGTCGGGGCGGCCCACCTGCTGATAGGTGCGGCGCTCCTCGTCGCTGCGCAGCGAGCCGAGGAACTGGCGCAGGGTGTCGAGGAAGGAGGTGTCCTGCAGCGCGACCGGCACCGCCACCGGGCTGCCCTGCCGCACGCGGCGGGTGATGTCGCTGCGATAGAGCTCGTGCAGGTCCTCGCCCTGCGGCGTGGCCACTGGTACCGCCACCACCAGCTCGAAATGGTTGAAGCGGCGGTTCCAGGGGAACTGCAGGCCGAACTCGCCCTGCGCGGTGGTTAGCGCGCTGCCGGTAGCCACCTCGCGCTTGCGCTTGCCCAGCGGGTAAATGGAGAAGCCGCTGCGCGATGCCTCGAGGGTCACGCGTAAGTCGGGGAGGGGACGGCCCTTGGCGTCGCTCACCACGCCCTGCACCGTCACCGCCTGGCCGGGGTCGTAGGGCGAGCGGTTGAAGGGTGGGATGGCGCTCGCGGGCAGGGCGAGGACGGCGAGACACACCGCGGCGATGGCGGTGTGGAGGCGCCGCTGGCCGCTCCCGCGTGACAGCACGAGATCGATTCTAGCTCAGGGGGAAGCCTGCCCCTCGCGCTGCCACTTGACGTTGCCGGGCGGCGTGAACACTCCGCGGTCGGCGAGCGCGCGGCGGTCGGAGAAGCGGAAGGTGGTGCGGTTGCCCTCGGCGTCGCGGTAGGTGAGCTCGCGCAGCTGGCCGTCCTTGTCGACGAGGATGGCGGCGTCGCGCAGCACGTTGGAGCCGGCAGCCTTCGGCACCAGCTGCACGCGCGTGGCGCTGCCGGCTGCCTGCGTGGTGGCGGTGTAGCGCTGCGACAGCTCGCCGATGTCGAGCAGCAGCAGGTCGAGGCCCGGTTGCGCCTGGTCGAGCGCATAGACGTGGCCGGCCGGCTCGCCGGCGTTCCAGCTCCACAGCGTCTCGCCGCAGAGCAGGAAGCTCTTCGGGTACGGATCGTCGTAGTCCCAGCGTACGCACTTGGGCAGGTCGAGGGCGACGCGGCCGCGCTCTTCCTCGCCGCGGTCGAAGCCGGTGGGCAGGTAGGTCTGCGCGAAGCTCCACAGCTGCGGCCCGGCCTTGTGCATGCCCTCACGCGCTTGTGCGAGCTGCGCCCACGGATCGGTAGCCTCGGCCGCGACGGCGTTGGGCTCGACGCTCACGGCGACGATCAGGGCGGCGAGACCAGCTAGTAGGACGAGATGTCGGCGCATATCGGGTCCTCGGCGAATCGATGATCGATATCAGTGCTTGAAGTGGCGCCGGCCGGTGAGCAGCATCGCGAGGCCCTGCTCGTCGGCCGCTGCGACCACCTCGTCGTCCTTCTTGCTGCCGCCGGGCTGCGCCACCGCGGTGACGCCCGCCGCGGCGAGGGCGTCGAGACCGTCCCTGAAGGGGAAGAACGCGTCGGAGGCCGCGACGCTTCCCCGCACCGGCAGCTGCGCCTTCTCGACGGCGAGGCGGCAGGAGTCGACGCGGCTCATCTGGCCGGCGCCGATGCCCACCGACTGGTGCTCGTTGGCGAGCACGATGGCGTTGGACTTGACGTGGCGCACCACCTTCCAGGCGAGCGCGAGGGCGGCGCGCTCGGCAGCGGTGGGCTGGCGTTTGGTGGGGCAGATCCACGCGGCGGGGTCCTCGGGCGCGTCGTCGGGCTCCTGCGCCAGATAGCCGCCGTCCACGGCGCGCAGCTCGAGGCTGCCGGGGCGGAACGCGTGCGGCGGGCAGACGAGGGCGCGCAGGCTCTCCTTGGCGGCGAGGCGCTCGGCGGCGTCGGAGGCATAGCCGGGCGCGACGAGCACTTCGACGAAAAGCTTGCTCGTCGCCTCGACGAGGGCGAGGTCGGCCTCGCCGTTGGTGGCGATGATGGAGCCGAAGGCGGAGACCGGGTCGCAGGCGAGGGCGCGCTCGTAGGCTTCGACGAGAGTGGCGCCGACGCCGACGCCGCAGGGGTTGTTGTGCTTGACGATGACGACGGCGAGCTCGTCGAACAGCCACACCAGGCGGCGCGCGGCATCGGCGTCGAGGACGTTGTTCCACGACAGCTGTTTGCCCTGTAGCTGGCGCATGCCGCCGAGGAGGCCGGGGGCGCCGGCTTGGCGGTAGACGGCGGCGGGCTGGTGGGGGTTCTCGCCGTAGCGGGGGAGGAGCTCGCGGTCGAGGTGGAGGTCGAGGGTTTGCGGGAAGGCAGCGTCGTTGGCGGACTGCTCGAGCGGCGCGGTAGTCGTCGTCGCGGTCGCCGTGGCATCGGCGCCGGACTTCGCCGACAGCCACTCGGCGATCGCGGCGTCGTAAGCCTGCGTGTGCGCGAAGGCCTTGGTCGCGAGCTCGAGGCGTAGAGCCTCGGGCACGACGCGGCCGCCGGATTGGAGCGCCGCCAGCACGCGCGGGTAATCGCTCGGGTCGACGACGACCACGACGCCGGCGAAGTTCTTCGCCGCCGCGCGCACCATCGTCGGGCCGCCGACGTCGATCTGCTCGATGCCGGCTGGGAGCGTCGTTGTCGGGTCTTTCACCGTCTCGCGGAAGGGGTAGAGGTTGACGGCGACGAGGTCGATGCGGGTGATGCCGTGCGTGTCTAGCGCGGCGAGGTGTGCTGCCTTGCCGCGGTCGGCGAGGATGCCGCCGTGGACCTTCGGGTGGAGGGTCTTGACGCGGCCGTCGAGAATCTCCGGGAAACCCGTGACCTCCGACACAGTCGTCACCGGCACGCCCGCCTCAGCCAGCGTCTTCGCCGTGCCGCCCGTCGAGACGATCTCGATGCCGAGCGCCACGAGGCCGCGCGCGAAGTCGAGGAGGCCGGTCTTGTCGGACACCGAGAGCAGCGCGCGGCGGGCGGGGAGCATCGGCGGGTCCTCCAGTGTGGTTCGCGGCGTGAGGGCCGCGTGCGGTGGGGCGCGGAGTGTAGCAGCGCGTTAGCGGAGCGTTTTGCGGCGAGGGCCGATGCGGGCGCCGCTCGGGGCCGCCGCCGCGGAACCGGCGCGCTCCACGTGGTGGCTGGGAGCAAGAGAGCGCGCCTCCGCTCGGAAGCCGCCGCTTCTGTCGTGACAGCGCTCGATCCGCGAAGCGGCTTCCGAGAGGTTCCGCCGCGGCGGCCCCGAGCGGCGCCCGCACCGGCCCTCGGCGAGCTCTTGCTATGTCGCGCCAGTTGGAGCGAAGGAGCCCGCGTCGATCGCGGCGGCTTGCGCGCGACGGCGACGAATGGGCGGTCTGCTAGCGACCGCCAGCTTTCGGCAACAGGAGCAGCCGCTGCTCGACGCGCGGGATGCCGGCCTCGGTCCACAACTCGTGGCGCGGGTCGCCGCCGCCGCCGGCTAGCCAGACGTAGCGCATCACGCGGGCCAGGTCGGTGATGGCGTGGCTGAAGGAGATCGCGGCGACGCCGAAAGCGGTGGAGCGGTCGTCGAAGGCGGTGGCGCCGGCGCCGTAGTTGATGCGGCGGTATTCGTCGCCGACTCGCGGGTAGAGGTCGCGGCCGCGCTGCAGGGCGCGTAGTACCAGCTGGCGGAGGTCGCGCTCGCTGCCGACGACGGGCTCGCCGAGATAGAAGACGGGGGCGAAGCGCGGGCGGGCAGTGTCGGCGTAGCGCAGCCAGTCGGCGAAGTAGCGCGCTTCGGCGGGGTCGTCGCCGGCCGCGTTCAGCGGGTTGTTGGCGTCGCCCACCCAGTGGGCGATGCGGCCGAGGCGGTAGACGACGTCGTCGAAGGCCGCCGGCTGGCGCAGGGCGGCGACGGCGCCGGCCACCTCGTCGGCGAGCGCGGCGTCGAGAGCACCGCGGTCGCGGTTGCGGTAGTGGCGCTCGACGGCACCCTCCTGGAAGGGCGCCAGCACGCCCTCGCGGAAGCGGTCCGCCCGATGCTCGATCTGTCGCGCCAGGTCGGGCGGCGCGAGCCGCGCGGCGGTGCGTGCGATCGAGACCTGGGTGGTCGGGCTCCACGCGGCGCCCGGCGCGACGGCCGCCAGCGCGAGCACCGCGGTGGCGGCGAAGGCGCGGCGCGCGGCTCGACCGGCGGAGAGGCATCGCGGCTGGCGAGGCATTGTGACAATTGTAACTGGTCGTTT
>DATNCU010000237.1:0-3597 GCA_035607145.1 Thermoanaerobaculia bacterium | reverse complement strand
CGGCGGCGCCGCGGCCGAGGGCGGCATCGGTAACGGATCCCGATTCCCGCTCGCCGCCTGGTGGCGGGCGCTGCGCCGCGAGCCGGGGGCGCGGCTGATGCTGCTCGTCGCCGTCTGCTGGGGGCTGACGCTGCCGCTCGACAAGCTGGGTGTCGAGGCGGTGGGGCCGGCGCGCCACGCGCTGGTGCTCTGCGCCGGCATCGCCGCCGGCACGCTCGTCGTGATGCTGGCGCGTCGCCGCGCCGGCGAGCTCGCGGCCGGAATGCGCGGCCGCACGCTGCCGCTGCTCGCCGTCGCCATCGCCGTCTCGGCGGTGGCGCTCGTCCTCCAGCTGCTCGTCATCCGCGTCGCGCTGGTGGGCGTCGTCGAAGCGGTCAAGCGCGCCGTCGGCAACGTCATGGCGCTGCTGCTTGGCGGTGCGCTCTTCGGCGAGGCGATCGGCTGGAAGAAGGTACTGTCGCTGCTGCTGCTCGTCGCCGGCGTGGTTCTGATCCTGGTGCCCTGATCGCAGCCGCGGCCGTGCCGAGGACCTGCTGCGGCCAGCGGGTGGCGCCCCGGCCGAGTCTCAGCGGCCGACGACCACCACCAGCGTCACGTCGTCTTGCTGCGCCGCCACGCCGCGGTGACTCGTGACATCGGCGAGCACCGCGTCGCAGACGGCCTGCGCGCCCCCCTCGCCGGTTTGCGTTTCGAGCACCGCCGCGAGCCGGGCGCTGCCGTAGGCTTCACCGGCCGCATTCGGCGACTCCACCAGCCCGTCGGTGTAGAGCAGACAGCAGTCGCCCGCGGCGAACGCCACCTCCACGGCGGAGGTCGTCGCCGGCAGCCGCGTGCCGAGCGGCGGCGAGGGCGTGGCGACCTCCTCCACCGCGCCGTTTCCGCGCCGCACCAGCAGCGGTGGATGGCCGGCCGTGGCCACGGTCAGCGTCCCCGCGGCGGAGTCGAAACGCCCCACCGCCAGCGTGACCAGCATCCGCCGCGCGCTTCGCTGCACCAGGCGATCGAGGCGCACCATCGTCGGACCGAGCTGGTGATCGGGCTCCTCCATCAGCAGCGTCAATCCGCTCCGCACGGCGGCGAGCACCAGACCGCTCGCCACGCCGTGGCCGGCGACGTCGGCGACCACCACGGCGAGGCCGTCCTCGGCGGCGAAGAAGTCGTAGTAGTCGCCGCCCACCTCGGTGGCGGGCAGGCAGGCGGCGGCGACGTCGAGGCGCGGCAGCTGCGGCACTGCCGCGGGCAGCATCGACAGCTGGACCTGCCGCGCCAGCGCCAGCTCGTCGCGCACGCGCATCTGCTCGCGCACGGTGCCCACCTGCCGCTGCCACTGCTCGAAGAAGCGGCGGCGGAAGCGGCGCGTGAGCAGCAATCCGAAGCCGGCGCAGGCGACGTGCAGCACGGCGGCGCCGGCGAGTGCCGGCAGCGCATCCTCGGCATGCGTCGTCCACCACAGCACGCCGCCGGCGACGACGCAGAGGGTGTGGAGCAGCACCAGCTCGCTGGCGACGAGGCGGAACAGCAGCAGCGCGGGCGCCGCCATGAAGATCAGCACCGGCCGGCCGCCGATCGACGCCATCCAGGCGACACCCAGCAGGTACTCGAGCACGAGCACCGCCTGCAGGAGCTCGCCGAAGCGTTCGGCGAGCGCCGGGGCGCGCAGCGGCGGCGGCGCCTCGCCGGGGCCGGCCAGCGGCAGCAACCGCCGCAGCGCCAGCAGGGAGGCGCCGGTGATCGCCAGGCCGGCCGCCGCGAGCGGCCAGCCGCGGCCTTTGAAGTCGGCGAAGGCGCTGATCAGCGCGCCGAAGAAGAAGGGGACGAGGAACCCCTGCAGCGCCGGCAGCATGCGGCGGTTGCGCACGTCGAGCCGCCGGCGCAACGCCTGCTCGGCGGTGAGCGCCGAGAGTTCGTCGGGTGGTAGGGCGAAAGGGTCCACGGCGGTGTGTGCGGAGCGGCGGAGCGGCGTGCGGGCCGCGGGCACTTCGCGCCGGTCGTGCACCGCAAGTCGAGTGTCGGTACGAGAAGCGTATACGCGGCGCCCGCCACGGAGTTGCCGTGACGCGCTGTGCCGGGCGAACGGCCGAGCACAAGCTCTCGTGCCGGATCCGCCCTAGTCAGGCAGTTGAAGGGGCCGCCGGGTAACATGCCGGCGATGACGACCACTGCGCTCGAAACGTCCACCGTCGAGCCGCTACAGCTCGGCGGCCGCACCTTCCGCTCGCGCCTCATCCTCGGCACCGGCAAGTACACCGACCTCGCCACCATGCAGGCGGCCTTCGACGCCTCCGGCACCGAGATGGTGACGGTGGCGCTGCGGCGCGTCAGCTTCGACCCCAATGGGAAAGCGGACCTCGTCGAGGCGATCGACCAGAGCCGCTACCTGCTGCTCCCGAACACCGCCGGCTGCTACACGGCTGACGAGGCGATCCGCACCGCGCGCCTGGGCCGCGAGCTCGGCGGCTGGGACTGGGTGAAGCTCGAGGTGATCGGCGACCGCGACACCCTCTTCCCCGACAACGTCGAGCTGCTGCGCGCGACCGAAGTGCTGGTCAAGGAAGGCTTCGTCGTGCTGCCGTACACCAACGACGACCCGGTGGTGTGCAAGAAGCTCGCGGACCTCGGCGCCGCCGCGGTGATGCCGCTCGGTGCCCCCATCGGCTCCGGCATGGGCATCCGCAACCGCGCCAACCTGCGCATCATCGTCGAGCAGGCGAAGGTGCCGGTGATCGTCGACGCCGGCGTCGGCACCGCATCGGACGCCGCGGTGGCGATGGAGCTCGGCGCCGCCGGCGTGCTGATGAACACCGGCATCGCCGGCGCGCAGGACCCGGTGCGCATGGCGCGAGCGATGAAGCTGGCCGTCGAGGCCGGGTGGCTCGCGGCTCACGCCGGCCGCATCGCGCCCAAGCTCTACGCCACCGCGAGCTCGCCGCTTTCAGGGCTGATCGAATAGCGCGACGCGCGGATCGTGTAGAGCCGCCGGGGGTTGATCCGCCTCCCCCCATCGGCTACCATCCGCAGCCGCAGGCGGTTTCGGGCGCCCGTAGCTCAACTGGATAGAGCATCAGACTACGGATCTGAGGGTTGGAGGTTCGACTCCTTCCGGGCGCACCACTCTCCGCAACTCCCCTCCCCAACAATCCGTTGACAGCCGGCGCCGCAGCGACCACCGGTGCCGCCGCGGGTGAGTCCCACCTCGTCCGCGGCCTCGGCGTCTGGGATGCCACGCTGCTGACGATCGGCTCGATCGTCGGCACCGGGATCTTCCTCACCACCAGCGACATGGCGCGAGTGCTGCCGCATGCGGGGCTGATCCTGCTGGTGTGGCTCGCTGGCGGGTTGCTGACGCTCGCCGGGGCGCTCACTTACGCCGAGCTGGGGGTGATGTTCCCTCGCGCTGGCGGGCAGTATCAGTACCTCAAGGAGGCCTACGGGCCGTTCTGGGGGTTCCTCTTCGGCTGGAGCGGCTTCCTCGTCGGCATGTCGGGGGGCAACGCCGCGATTGCGGTCGGCTTCGGCAAATACCTCGGCGGCTTCCTGCCTTGGTTCTCGACCGAGCACGTGCTCGCGACGGTGCCGATCGGGGGCTGGAGCTGGACG
>DATNCU010000235.1:0-8668 GCA_035607145.1 Thermoanaerobaculia bacterium | reverse complement strand
CCTCCTCATCGAAGGAAACCACCAGCCCATCCGTCTCCTGAGCCGCCGCAATCAGGTGCCAATCCTTCATTAGCGCCTCGTTTATACCTTCCCGCTCCCCCGCCAACAGCATCTCAACTTGGCCCGTATCCTGAGACGCCGGCGCTTCCACTACCTTCCGTCTCGCATACATGCTGACGAGCCAACGGCGCGAATAACGCGACCGATGCTCTCGCCACTCTTCGCGGAGCCTTTGGCTCCATACCACCTTATGACACACCTCCAACACTGCTGCCAGGGCCGCCCGCGCGGCGCGGGACCGCGGATCGGGCGCCGCCTGGTCTCCAGCCGCCCGGGCGACCGAGGCATCGATCACCAGTCGATATCTCACCATTAGCTGGGAGGTGACTCCATCGCATCTAGGTAACGACTTTCGGCATTTAGGATCACTCGGCCGAAGTCTTCTGGCCATTCACCGTAAGCGCCGCTCTTGTCGAGCTCTCCTGAAATGACCACTGTCTGACCATCCTCCGCCCTCTGGAACCAGTGCAGGAGTACCGACTCAGAAGGGAGTCTCCCTTCTGCAACCAGAGACTGCAGGGCCAAGAGGAGCAATGCGCTGTGGGTTTCGACGACCACGCGCACGCCACGGGAAGCGGCATCAGCGAGTAACTTGGCCAGCCCTACTTGCGCATGTGGGTGGAGGTGAATCTCCGGCTGCTCGAGGTACACCATCCTCCCCTCATCAGCCGCTAGCAACCCAACCACGACTGGCAGAGTCTGGGAGACACCAAAACCAACATCTGCAATGCTTACCAGGTCGAGTGCCCCACCTTGACGAGGATGGGGAAGCCTCCCAACCCGCAACTCAACCTCCGTCGCATTCAGTTGCTTCGCCTGCACCTTCCAAGTCAAGCCCAACGACTCCAAGTCCGACCCAAGTTGTTGCATTAATCTCGGAGTGTGCTCTTGCCACTCGCTGACGATCGTTGCCACATAGCTCTCAAACGTCCCCGGGAACATTTCTCCAACGGCGGTTGTTTGGTATGTTCGAGCTGGATTTCCCCGCAGACCAGGCACGTGAATGATTCGCCGCAGGGCGTACTCGTATGGTTCGGCTGTTGTCAGGGTTGGCTGGAAAGGAAACACCATTTCTCCACCCCGTTCCTCAGCGAGCGACACGCCGAAGAAACAGCGATTTCGCAGCGGCTGCCATCGTAGGTTCCTTCCGAGCTGTTTCTCCAGCCTTTGACGGATTTCCTCAAATGGCTTCTCAGTTATGCTCACAATCTGATCATGAGGAGTGCTCGTAGTCAGCACCACCTTCTCTGCCCCTCTCGAATACTCAGTCGCCATGAGGTCGAATCCTTTTCTTGGCCGACGCTCAAACTCTGAAACCGCAGTGGTCGCATTGCCGATTTCGACACCAATCCTGACACGAGTGGCGGCTGGCCGGCCGGGCGCCCGAGACAGAACTTGGTCGGCCATCGTGAATCGAACATGAGTATCGTGAAGAAGGAGCGCGCCCGGGTCGAATCCCGACTCAAGTGTCTGCTTCAGGAGCAACAAAGGCTGCATCGCCGTTGATTTCCCCGAGCTATTCGCGCCGGCCAAGACTGTAAGGGGCCGAAAAGCCACCCGATGGTCTACCTTTCCACCGAGGGATTTGAACCCTCGGACTATGACGGCTGTAATGGGCTGCACACTCGATGTTGGTAGCTGGGTCTTTGGCATCTCGAGTCCCTCGTATCCTGCGTCGGCGATCACATCTTACGCGTCCACATCACGGCTAAGGCGCTTCACGAGTCTCGTCCTCCCGAAACCCTCGCCCCTCGCCGGCTGGCAGGAGGCCGGCTTCCGCGCCCTCAAGGGATGCGCGGGCCGTTCGTCCTCGGCCCTATCGGCGAGCGGGACAACTGCCGGTGGACCGGCAAGCCGATCAGCCCGCGGCGACGCTAGAGCTCGATCACGCCGCCGTGATGCGTTCGAGGCCCCCCATGTACGGGCGCAAGGCCGGCGGGAGCAGCACCGAGCCGTCCGCCTGCTGGCAGTTCTCGAGCACGGCGATGAGCGTGCGGCCGACGGCGAGGCCCGAGCCGTTGAGCGTGTGCAGCAGCGCCGGCTTGCCGCCTCCATCTGGACGATGAGGGCGGTAGCGCAGGTTGGCGCGGCGCGCCTGGAAGTCCTCGCAGTTGCTGCACGAGGAGATCTCGCGATACGCGTCCTGCCCAGGCAGCCACACCTCGATGTCGTAGGTCTTCGCCGAGGCGAAGCCGAGGTCGCCGGTCGAGAGCGACACCACGCGGTAGGGCAGCCCGAGCACCTGCAGCACGCGTTCGGCGTGGCCGGTGAGCTCCTCGAGCGCGGCGTAGCTCTGCGCCGGCGTGGTGAGCTGCACCAGCTCGACCTTGTTGAACTGGTGTTGACGGATCAGGCCGCGCACGTCGCGGCCGTGCGAGCCCGCCTCGGCGCGGAAGCAGGGCGTGTACGCGGTATAACGCACCGGCAGGGCCGCTTCGTCGAGCACCTCCTCGCGGTGGAGGTTGGTGAGCGGCACCTCGGCGGTGGGCACGAGGTAGAGGTCGTGCGCTTCGACCTTGAACAAGTCAGCCTCGAACTTGGGCAGCTGCCCGGTGCCCACCAGCGACTCGCCGCGCACCATGAAGGGCGGCAGCACCTCGCGGTAGCCGTGCTCGCCGGTGTGGAGGTCGAGCATCAGAGCTATGAGCGCGCGCTCGAGCCGCGCGCCGGCGCCGAAGTAGGCGGTGAAGCGGGCACCGGCGAGCTTGGCGCCGCGCTCGAAGTCGAGGATGCCGAGCCGCGGCCCGAGGTCCCAGTGCGCCTGCGGCGCGAAGTCGAAGCGCGGCGGCTCGCCGACGACGCGCTCGACGCGGTTGGCGCTCTCGTCGGCGCCCACCGGCACGCTCTCGTGCGGCAGGTTGGGCAGCGTCAGCTCGAGGCTCGAAAGCTCGCCTTCGACGGCGGCGAGCTGCCCTTCCTCCGCTTCGATCTCGCCCTTGAGCCGCGACACCGCCGCGATCGCCTCGTCGGCGTTGTCGCCCTTTCGCTTGAGCTCGCCGATCTTCTGGCTCGCCGCGTTGCGGTCGCGCTTCTTCTCCTCGACGGCGCCGATCGCGGCGCGGCGTTGCTCGTCGAGGGCGAGCCAGCGTGCGACGAGATCGGGATCGCCGTTGCGTGCCGTGAGGGCCGCGCGCACGCGTTCGGGGTCGTGACGGAGGAGCTCGCGGGACAGCACGGCGCGGAGCATAGCCCGCAAGTCCGAGGGTGACGAAGGGATCTCGGCGCGTCGATGGCTGCGATAATCCGGCCACAATGAGCGATGGCGACCTGCTGGCCGCCGCCGAGGTCCTGGAGCGCGAGGCCAGCGAACGGCGGGTGACCTACTTCCTCGGCCGCGTCGGCCGGCAGGTCGGTCGGCTGCTCGACGTCGGCTGCGGCAACGGTTACGCGGTGAGGGCGTGGCAGTGTCGCGACATCGCGGCCGTGGGCGTCGACCGCTCCACCTACCGCCTCGCCCGCTGGGTCGAGCAGCATCGCGGCCGTCGTCCCTTCGTGCTCGCCGATGCCGCCGCGCTGCCGTTTCGCGACGGCAGCTTCGACGCAGTGGTCTCGTCGGGAATGATCGAGCATGTGGGCGTGAGCGAGACCGCCAGGCCTTATCGCGTGCAGCCGCACGCGGACCGCGACCGTGCGCGGCAAGGAGTCGTCGGCGAGCTCACGCGGGTCACGCGCACGGGCGGCACGACGCTGGTCGACTGCCCCAACGGCGCGTTCCCCATCGACTTCTGGCACGGCGACCGTCTCGGCGCCTTCCGGCCGCATCGCGTGCCGGACTCGTTGCTCCCGACGTTCGGCGACTTCGTGAGCTGGGCGCGGGCCGCCGGACGCGTGGCGCGGCTGGAGACGGTCACCGGGCGGCTGGCGTTCCGGCAGGTGAGCCGGCGGTGGTGGGGGCGACTGCTCGCGGCGCCGATGGCGCTCCTGCTGCGGCTGCTCGACGGCTGCGTCGAGCGCGGTTGGATGGCGCTGCCGGCGCGCACGTACCCATACCTCGTGGTGGCGCTCCGCGCGGACGTTTCCCCCGAGCTCTCCCGTTGAGCCCGGCCGCCGACGTGGCCGGCAGCGCGAGCCGGGCAGCGGCCGTAGGCGTCGAGCCGGGGTCGTCCGACGGCGCGCACAGTGCGGCGAAGCCGCGGTCCATCGGGATCGCCTCGCAGATCTATGCCGTGCTACCGGCGGTCGCCTTCGCGATCGGCGGCGTCGCGCTCGCGGCGTGGCAGCCGGCGGAGGCCGGCGCGGAGACGTTGTACCTGACGCTCGTCGGCGGGTGCGTGCTGGTAGGCGCTGCTTTGCTGGCGGGAGCTACGTCGTCGGTGGGAGCTAGCGCCGCGACGACCGCAGTCGGGCCTCTGCTCGCTGCCCTCGTGCTGTGGGGGATGCCGGCAGGACCGCCGCGAGGGATCGCGTTCGGGGTGGTCCTGGTCGCGTCATTCGTGGTGGCAACGTGGCGGCGGCTGCGCGAGGGCACGCTCAATGGCTTGGCCGCGGTCGGCGGCGCGCTCGCGCTGCACGCCTTGCTGCGCGCGGACGAGCTGCTGCCGGCCGTGTTGTTGGCGTCGAACGCGGCGGCGCTGGCGCGGCTGCTCGTGCCGCCGATGCTCGCGGGGTTGACGCTCGCTTCGCTGGCGCGGCGGCATCCGCTTGGCGCCGTGCTCGCCGCCGGTGCCGCGGCGGCCCTCGCGGCGCGAGGGTTCACGGTCACGGGAGCGTCGCCGCTGCTCGCGCTCGCGGCCGTCGATGCATCGCGGGTGTGGCGCGGCCGACGGAGGGACGCTTCGGCAGCTTCGCAGGGCGACGTCGAGGACGCGCTGCGTCTTCGCGCGACCCTTCGCGACGTCGACGGAATCGCCGCGGCGGGATTTGGGTTCGCTCTCGCCGCCTTCGGCGTCGTGCGGCCGCTCGCCGTCGTGATCGCGATCGCCGCTGCGGCGCTGGTTGCCCTGCCGCGCGCCTGGGTCTGGATCGTCGCCGCCGCGCCGCTTGTCTACGAGCTCGCGACCAGTGGCGATGCGCAGCGGCTCTTCGCGCTCGCCGCGCTGGTCGTGCTGCTGCCGTGGGCGTTCTTGCCGCGAGCGACCCCGGTGGGACAGCTGCTCGGCGCCGTGCTCGTGGGTGCCGGCGGCGCACTGCTGCTGCCGCCGCCGACTGGGCTCGCGGCAGCTGCGGCGGCGCTCGCGCTCGCTACGGGCTCCACCGGCATCCGCGGATCGCTGCAGCGCGGATGGCTCGCGTTTCTGATTGCCGTCGGCGCGATTGCGGCCGGCTATCCGTGGCTGCGATCGCAACCGCTCGACGTCGCGCTGGGCTCGCTCGGCTTGCCTGCGGTCTCCGGAAGTCTTCAAGGTCTGGTCAGCGCCGTCGCGCTGCTCGCTGCTGCGGCGCTGCTGATGCTCGCCGCCGCTCGCACGTCGCCGCGCATCGCTAGCGGGCTACTCGCGGTCGGGCTCGCCGTCGGAGCGCTCGTCGCGATGCCACCCGCGGCGCGCAACGTGGCGCAGGCCGACGGCGCCGTAGTGCGCGCCGACGCGCCGGTGTGGAGCGCCGGACTCGACGGAACCGACGTCGCTCGCGTGCGCGTCGTCTCCACGCTCGCCGACAGCGCGGAGCTGCCAGCCGGCACCGCCATCGCGACCCTGTCGCTCGAGAGCGAAGGCCGGCCGCTCGCCGCCTGGACGCTGCGCGCGGGCCAAGACACCGCGGAGTGGGCGGCGGAGCGGCCGGACTTGCGCGGCGTCGCTGCGGCCGGTCCGGTGTGGTGGAGCTGGCTGCCGCCGCCGGGCACGTTCTTCGCGCACGCCTACGCGTCGACGTGGCGGCTCGCGCGGCCGATCCCCGCTACAGACATCCGCGTCGCGCGGGACCCGGCGCTGCCGGCCGGGGTCACGCTGTCGCTGTTGCGCGTCGAGGTAAGCCGGTGAGCCGCGCCGAGCGCGAGCACGTCGTTGAACCGCAGTCGCTGCGGCCCACGCGGTCTCGGACCGGGCGCAATGCGGCACTGGGCGTCTTCGAGCGTGGCCGCGGGCTGGCCGCGCTCGCGCTCTCGCTCCCAGCCGCGTGGGCGCTACCGCGCGTCCTCGGCCTCTCCGCAAACGATCCGCTGCGCGGCACCGCCGCGATGGTGCCGCTGGTGATCGCCGGCCTCTTCGTCGTCGCCGCCTCCGCGCGGCGCGCCGGTGCCCGTGCGCCGCGCCGCTCGGTAGTCACCGCGCAGCTCGTCGCACTTCTCGCCTGGCTACTGCTCGCCGCCGCCCGCGCACGCTTCGACCTGCCGCTCGCTCCCGCGCTCGCCGCCGGGCTCTTCGCGCTGCTCGGCGACCACCTGCTCGAGCTGTTGCCGCGGCTGCGTCCGCTGCTCGGGCACTCGCTCCCAGCGCGGCCGCACTTCGCGTTCTTCGCGCTGCCGCTGCTCGCCTACCTCGCGATCCTTCCCTGGTCGACGTCGCAGCGGCCGCCCGACGGCGACGAGCCCTACTACCTGCTCGTCGCTCACAGCCTCGCCTACGACCTCGATGCCGACATCGCCAACAACTACGCGGCCGGCGACTCGCTGCGCTTCCTGCCGCGGCGCCTCGAGCCGCAGCCGGGCGATCCGGTGGGCCACCACGGCGAGCTCTACTCGCGCCACAACGTGATGCTGCCGCTGCTGCTGGCGCTGCCCTATCGCGTCGCCGGCGCGCACGGCGCCTTCGCCACCATGGCGGCGCTCGCGGCCGCGCTGACGTGGCTGACGCTGCGATTCGCGCGTCACCGTTTCGCGGCGTGGCCGGGAGGTGCGCTGCTCGCCTGGGCGCTGCTCGCCTTCACGCCGCCGCTGCTGCTCTATTCGCACCAGGTTTGGGTGGAGGTACCGGCGGCGCTGCTCGTCGTGCTCGCCCTCGACGCGCTGCGCGACCTGGCCACGAGGCGCCGCTCGGCGGCGCTGTTCTGGGCGATCGTGGTGCTGCTGCCGCTGCTCAAGCTGCGCTTCGCCGCCTTCGCCGGGCTGCTGGCACTGCTCGCCTGGTGGCGCAGCGGCCGGCGGGTACGCGGGCTCGCGGCGGCAGCCGGCGGGATGGTGGCGCTGTTCGCCGCCATCCTCGCCTTCAACCATGCGCGCTTCGGTGCCGCGCTCAAGACCTACGGCCTCGAGCAGCTGCTGCCCGAGGCGCCGTTCCATGTCGTGCTGGCGCGCTTCCTCGGCCTGTTCTTCGACGTCGGCTTCGGGCTCTTCGCCGCGGCGCCGCTGTGGGCGCTGTTGATCCCCGCCTTGGCGCTGCTCGTCCGCCGCCGGCCGGCGCTCGCCGCCGAGCTCGCTTTTCTCGTCACGCCATATCTATTGCTGGTGTCGTTCCGCCGCGAGTGGTTCGGCGGCTGGTCGCCGCCGTTCCGCTACGGCCTCGCCGTGCTGCCGCTGCTGGTGCTGCCGCTGGCGACGCTGCTCGACGAGCGGCGGCGCGGCGGCGCGCGGCTGCTCGTGGCCGGCCTTGGCGTCGCGACGGCGGCGCTGACGCTGGTGTGGCTGGCGGTGCCGGGGTGGACCTACCCGCTCGCCGACGGCAGCAGCTGGCTGCTCTCCGAGCTCGGGCGCGAGACGCGGCTCGACGTCGCGAGGTTCTTCCCCAGTGCGATTCGCCTGCGCGCGGCGAGCTGGTGGTGGCCGCTGGCGGCAATCGCGCTCACCGCGGCGCTGTGGCGCTGGCCGCGGCGGCCGCTGCGCGGTGCGGCGGCGGTCGGCGCCGCGCTCGCGATCGCGGCGCCGGCAGGAGCGCTGGTCGCGGCAGCGCGGCTGCCAACGGCGGTGGTGCAGCTCGAGGACGCGCAGGTGGAGACCGCGGGCGGCTCGCTGCAGCCACCGCTCTGGACGTTCGATCGCCCGCGCTTCCGTGGCGCGTGGCAGCTCGACCCGGGCGCGCGGCTCTCGGCGCCAGTGGTGGCCGGCGGCCGGCAAGCGCGGGTGCGGCTCTGGTGCGAGACGCCGCCGGGAGCAACGGCGGCGCGGCTGCTGGTGAGCGCGGGGAGCGCCGAGGCGCCGTTGGCGGTGAGCGTTGCGGCGGGAACGCCGTGGCGCGCTTTCGATCTCGGCCCCTTCGACTGGCCCGCCGGCGCGCCGCTGATCCTGGCGATGCCCGCGGACAGCGGACCGGTGCTCGTCGACCGCGCGGAGCTCGACTGGCGGTGAGCGCTGAGGTCGCGGCCGTGGTGCCGACGCTCGGCGCGCCGAGCCTCGCCGCAGCGCTCGCCAGCGTGCGGCGACAGGGCGCGACGGTGCACATCGTCGTCGTCTACCAGGGAGCGGCGCCGGTGCCCGAAGCAGCTGCCACCTTCGCCGACCAGGTGCTGAGCTTTCCGCGGCCGCTGGGGTTCGCCGCCGCGGTCAACGCCGGCCTCGCCGCCGTCGAGGCGCCGCTGCTGTTGCTGCTCAACGACGACGCCGAGCTGCTACCGGGGTGGCTGCCCGTGCTGCTCGACGCGCTGGCCGCGGATGCGCGGCTCGCGGCGGTGCAGGGCGTCGATCTCGCGAGCCACGACGGCGCGGTGAGCGGTTGCGGCCTGGCGTGGAACCGCTGGTGGCAGGCGGTGCAGCTCGGCGCCGGCGGCCGCGCGCCGGCGGGAGGCACGCGCGAAGTGT
>DATNCU010000219.1:0-2331 GCA_035607145.1 Thermoanaerobaculia bacterium | reverse complement strand
AAGCTCGACTATCGTTCGTGGCAGGGCCGCGCCGGCTCCGCGGCGTGACCGCCGCTGGCGCGCGACCTCGATGACGCTCATGACCGAACCTCGCCTAGCTCCCGGCACGCTCCCCGAGTCGTGGCGCGTCTGCCTGCCCGTCTTCGAGGGGCCGCTCGACCTGCTGCTGCACCTGGTGAGGATCAACCAGGTGGAGATCGCCGACATCCCGGTGGCCCGCATCTGCGACCAGTTCCACGAGTACCTGGCGCTGATGGAGGAGCTCGACCTCGATATCGCCGGCGAGTACGTCTACGAGGCGGCGCTGCTCATCCAGCTCAAGTCGCGCATGCTGCTGCCGCGGCAGGTCGACGCGCAAGGCGAGCCGCTCGAGGACCCGCGCCAGGAGCTGGTGCAGCGGCTGCTCGAGTACCGCAAGATCAAGGAAGCGGCGCAGGCGCTCGCCGAGGTGCACAGCGTGCGCAGCGGCATCTGGACGCGCAAGGGAACGGAATTGAAGGAGCTCGCCGCCGAGGAGGACGCGGAGGCGGAGACGCTGGCCTTCGGCGAGATCGGGCTCTACGACCTGCTGCGCGCCATGCACGGCGTGCTCGACCGCTACGACCGCGAGCACCCGCCGGAGTACCAGCTCGCCGCCGAAGTGTTCTCGGTGCGCGACCAGCTGCACCGGCTGTGGAAGCGGCTCGAGGGCGGGCGGCCGTTCGACGCCCTCGACGACCTGCGCAGCCGCTCCTGCCGCGCCGAGGCGATCTCGGCCTTCCTCGCCGTCCTCGAGATGGCGCGGCTCGGCCTCGTGCGCCTGCACCAGACGAAGGCGGGCTCGGTGCTGCTCTATCGCACCGCCAAGGAGCTCGACATCGAGGCGCTGGAAGGGATCCACGGATGACGGAACGAGCGGAGATGGAGGCAGTCCTCGAGGCGATCCTGTTCGTGGCCCCGGAGCCGCTGCCGCGCGAGCGTTTGCTGGAGCTGTTCGAAGAGGGGGAACGCGAGGCGGCGGGGCAGGCGCTCGAGACCGTGCTCGAGCGTCATCGCGGCGGCGAGGGGCGCGGCATCATGGTGGAGGAGGTCGGCGGCGGCTTCCGCCTCGTCTCGCGGCCCGAGCTGCACCCGTACCTCAAGCGCTTCTTCCAGGTCACCGGCAGGAGCCGCCTCTCGATGGCGGCGCTCGAGACGCTCGCCATCATCGCCTACCGCCAGCCGCTCACCGGCCCCGAGGTCTCCGAGCTGCGTGGCGCGCAGTCGACGACCGTGCTCAAGACCCTGCTCGAGCGGCGGATGATCCGCATCGCCGGGCGCAAGCAGGTGGTGGGCAAGCCCTTCCTCTACGCCACCACGCGCGAGTTCCTGCTCCACTTCGGCCTCGGCGCGCTCGGTGACCTGCCGCCGCTCGAGGAGATGGAGGAGCTGTTCTCGATGGAAGGGGGCGGCGAGGCGCCGCTGCCCGACCGCGAGGAGGAGTTGGCGCGCGAGAGCGCCGCGCTCGACGACGCAGCCGACGAGGCTGACGGCGAGCCGACCAGCGAAGAGATCCACGAGGAGCTGCGCGAGGAAGCCGCCGAGGAGGCCGTGGCCGCGACGGAGTCTCATTAGATGGCTGCCGAGCGGCTGCAGAAGATCCTCGCCCGCGCCGGCATCGCCTCGCGCCGCAAGGCCGAGGAGCTGATCGCCGGCGGCCTGGTCACCGTCAACGGCAAGGTGGCCGCGCTCGGTGACCGGGCCGACTCCACCGTCGACTCGGTGAAGGTCGAGGGCAAACGGGTGCCGCCGCCGGGGCCGCAGCGCTACGTGCTGCTCAACAAGCCGCCCGGCTACGTGAGCACGGTGTCGGATCCCGAGCGGCGACCGACCGTGATCGACCTGGTGCCGCCGGCGCTGCGCAAGGCGCTGGTGCCCGTAGGACGGCTCGACTTCCAGAGCGAGGGGCTGCTGCTGCTCACCACCGACGGCGAGTGGGCGCAGCGCATCGCCCACCCGCGCTACGGCTGCGCCAAGACCTACGAGGTCAAGGTCAAGGGAATGCCCGAGGAGCGCGACATCGAGCGCCTGCGCCGCGGCATGTGGATCGAAGGCCAGCGCACGCTGCCCGCAGAAGTGCGGCTGCTGCGCACGACCGGCCGCGGCCGCGAGACCGGCAACAGCTGGTGGGAGGTGGTGCTTCGCCAGGGCCGCTCGCGGCAGATCCGCGAGATGTTCTTCCGCATCGGCAACGGCGTGCTCAAGCTCCACCGCGTAGCCATCGGTCCGCTGCGCGATCCCCAGCTGCCGTCGGGCGCCTACCGCGAGCTCACCGAGGACGAGGTCGAGCAGCTGCGCAAGGCGGGGAAGACG
>DATNCU010000194.1:0-5182 GCA_035607145.1 Thermoanaerobaculia bacterium | reverse complement strand
TCGACATCGGTGCGCTCGAACAGGCGACCATTGACGAGCGAGTTCATCGCGCAGCCGCCGGCGAGGGTGAGCGTCCGCAAGCCGGTACGCCGCTGCAGGGCGCGGACGAGCGCGAAGAAGCGCTCCTCGTAGACGAGCTGGAGCGAGGCGGCGAGGTCCTTGTGGCGCTGCGCCAGCTCGTCCTCCGGCCGACGTGCGCCGCCGAGCAGCGTCGCCAGCGCCGGCGTGTAGACGGGGCCGAGCCGCGGCTCGCCGCCTTCCCAGGTCATGTCGACGCCGTCGGAGAGGTGGCGGAAGTAGCGGAGGTCGAGGCGGAAGGAGCCGTCTTCGTGCGCCGGCACCACTTGGCGCAACGCGTCCGCGAAGGTGGCCTCGCCGTAAGCGGCGAGGCCCATGACCTTGTACTCGTCGCCGTAGTTGGGGAAACCGAGGAGCTGGGTGATCGCGGTGTAGAAGAGTCCGAGCGAGTGCGGGAAGGTGACCCGATCGAGCACGCGGAGCGTGTTGCCTTCGCCGACCGCCATCATCGTCGAGAGGAAGTCGCCGAAGCCGTCCACGGTGAGGCACATCGCCCGCTCGAAGGGCGAGCAGAAGAAGGCCGAGGCCGCGTGGGCGTGGTGGTGTTCGACGGCGTGCACCCGCACGGCGCCGTTGCCGAGCAGCGGCTCGAGCCGCCCTTCGAGCGAGCTCACGGCGCCGAGGTTGCGCGCGCGCCCGAGCGCGCGGCCGAGGCTCCGGGGATGGGAGAGCGCGAGCGCCGCCTTGCGGATGAGATGCGCCCGCGGCTGCCGGGAGATTGCGACCTCGACCGGGCCGCCGTTCGCTTCCCGCAGCTCGCCCAGGCAATGCCCGATGGCTTCGCTCGGGAACCCCGCCCAGTGCTTGACCCGGCGGAAGCGCTCTTCCTCGACGGCGGTCACCAGGCAGCCGTCAACGCCGATCGCGGCGGCCGAGGCGTCGCCGTGGAAAGCGTTGATGCCCAGGATGGCGGTCAGGTCGCGCACCTCAGGTCAGGCGCCCGCCACGAGAAGCGACGCTCGCTCGCCAGGTCGGCCGCCTGCGAGCTCGACTCCAAAGTGGTCGAGCACACGCCGAGCCAAGAGCCGGGAGCGCAGACCGCGCGACTGTGTCCGCGCGCTTGCGTCGAGCGCCTCGGCAACCGGCACGTAGAAGCCTGTCTTCTTGCGGGTGAACACCTCGTTCGGCAGCTCGGGCGCCGCTGCCCGGATCGCCGCTGCCTTCCCCTCCAGCCGCGCCGGCTGGAAGCCACCTCGCGCCGCGTGCCGGCGCAGCACCGGGTCGACCATCGGCACCCGCAGCTCCACCGAGTGCGCCATCGCCGCCCAGTCGGCGTCCCGCAGCAGCTGGTGGCGCATGTAGCGCGTGGTTTCGAGCTGGTGCACGGCGAGCCAGGGCTCCGCCGCCATCGCCGCCGGGGTGAACGGCGCCGGCTCGGCGAGCGCCGCCGAGGCGTCGGCAACCGCGTCGTAGCGGGCGATCGCCTCGGCCGCGGTCTCGGCGCCGAGCAATGCGGGCAGCTCCTCCGGCAGGAAGAGGCCGCGACGCAGGAAGTACGCGCCCGCGATGGTATGCCCATAGCGCAGCAGCCCCTGCGCCTTGGGCTTGCCAGCCAGCGCGGCCAGGCGCCTCCCGAGCGCGTCGATGCCTGGCGCCAAGCGGCCGAGGCGGGCGATGCGAATCAGCTTGGGCACCGAATGGAACGACGGGTAGCCGCCCAGGAGCTCGTCGCCGCCGAGGCCCGAAAGCACGACCTTGAAGCCGGCCTGGTGCGCGGCGCGCGCGATGACGAAGGTGTTGAAGCCGTCGATGCTGGGCTGGTCCATCGCCGCGAGCGCCGCGGCGGAGAGGCGCCGCAGCTCGTCGACCCCGACTTCGAGCTCGAGATGGCGCGTGCCGAGCGCGGCGGCGATGCGCGCGGCGAGCGGGCCCTCGTCGTCGAGCGTGTCGCGCAACGCCGAGAAGCGGACGGTGAGCGTCGTCAGATCCGGGTGGGCGCGGCGGGCGAGCGCCGCGATTGCCGACGAATCCAGGCCGGAGGAGAGAAAGACGGCGACGGGAACGTCGGAGACGAGGTGGGCCTGCACGGAGTCGGCGAGCGCATCGGCGAACGAGAGCGGCCGCCCCGTCGACGCCGTCGCTTCCGGCTGGTCGGGCCGGTAGTGGCGTTCCGGCTCCCCGACCGCGCCGCCGACGGCGCGCACGTAGCACCCTGCCGGCAGCGCGCGCACGGCACTGCGGATCGTCATCGGCTCGGGCACCGAGCCCCACAACAGGAAGCCGGCGAGCGCCGCGAGGTCGAGCTCGCCCGGCAGCGCGCCGCCGGCGAGGAGCGACTTGACCTGCGAGGCGAAGCGAAGCAGCCCCCCGTGTGTCGAGTAGTAGAGGGGTTTGATGCCGAACGGATCGCGAGCGAGCAGGAGCGACTTCTCGTGGTCGTCCCAGAGCGCGAAGGCGTACATGCCGCGCAGCCGCGGCAGCATTGCGACGCCGTCGCGCGCGTACAGGGCGAGGACGACCTCGCTGTCGCTGTCGGTGAGAAAGCGCACGCCTTGCGCTCGCAGCTCGGCGCGCAACGCCTGGAAGTTGTAGATCTCGCCGTTGAAGGTGAGGCGATAGCGGCCGCCGGCGAACGACATCGGTTGCGCCGCCGCCGGCGAGAGGTCGAGGATGGCCAGCCGGTTGTGCGCCAACGCGATGCGGCGGTCGTCGCTCTCCCAGAGGCCGGCGCCGTCCGGCCCGCGGTGCGCCTGCGCCTCGCGCGTGCGCAGCACTTCGGCGCGGTCCACCGTGGGTCCGTCGCCGGCGAGGCGCAGGATGCCGTTGATGCCGCACATCTTCAGCGCTCGGGAGGGAGCAGTAACGGCACGCGGACGCCTGCGGGCACGGCAGGGCGCGCCGTCGAGACCAACCCGGTGAGGAGGTCCAATCTCTTGGCCAGTGCCTCGGCGAACCGCGCCGGCCGGAATTCGTGCCGCCAGCGCTCGCGGCCGGCCGCTCCCATCCGGCGGGATCGCGGCTCGTCGCGGAGCAGCTCCTCGATGGCGTCGGCGAGCGCGTCCGGACCGGGCGCCACGAGCAGTCCCGTCTCCCCGTCGACCACGATCTCGGCCGCCGCCGACTCGCGCAGGGCGATGCAGGGTTTGCCGGCCCGCATGGCCTCGAGATAGACGAAACCGAAGCCTTCGCGGGCGCTCGGCATCACTAGCGCGGCGCAGCGTTCGTAGAGGGCAGCCAGCGCGGCGTCGTCGACGAAGCCGGTGAAGCGCACACGGTCGGCGATGCCGAGCTCCTTCGCAAGCGCTTCCAGGCGTTCGCGATCGTCGCCTTCGCCCACCACCACCAGCCGCAGGCCGGGCCGCATGGCCGACAGCCGCCGCAGCGCCTGCAACACCTCGTCGTGACCCTTGTAGCGTTCGCTCGCCGCCATGCGCCCGACGATGAGCAGGAAGCTCTCGCCCACCTCGTCCGCGACGCGATCCGGCTCGCCCGCGGGTCTCTCATCGGGGAGGGCCAGGTGCACGACGTCGACCCGCGGCGCCCACGGGTTGTAGCTGGCCAACGCCCGCGCGGTGTGTTCCGAGCACGCCAGCACCCGGGAGGCGCCTTCGAGCGCCCGCCGGCGGCTCCTACGCAGCGGCCGCCAGCACTCGATGCCGTAGACGTAGAGGAGATACCGCGCGCGCAACGTCGCCGGGAGCACACCTTGGATTCGCGCCACGCCGAGGAAGTCGTAGACGTGGTGCCGAAATCCGTGCAGCGTCTGCGCCGCCCAGACGGCGCGGGCGAGGCGACCGCGGTTGCCCGTGAAGGCTTCGCCGGCGCAGCCGGCGGGCAGCTCGTCAGCGGTTCCGAGGGTGAGCAAGCGCACCTCGACCCCTCGTTGCTCGGCCCACGCCCGCGTCGCTCCGAGCAGCAGCCGCCCAGCCGCCGCGATGCCCCCGCCGCGGGGGGACATCCCGGCGCTGACGAAGAGCAGCCGGCTGGGGAGGGACTTCATTCCAGGTTAGACGGAGAGCGCCACGCCCTTGCGGCCGACCAGCGCCGCCTCCTCGTTGGCGAGGAACCACGCATAGGTGCTCTCGATCCCCTCCCGCAGCGCGATGCGATGCCGCCATCCCAGCGCGTGGAGGCGCGAGACGTCGAGCCGCTTCCGCGGCGTGCCGTCGGGCTTGCTGCGGTCGAAGACGAGCTCGGCCTGCGGGTGCACGACGGCGGCGACCGTCTCGGCGAGCTCGCGGATGGTGAGGTCCTCGCCGGTACCGACGTTCAAGTGCAGGTCGTCGTCGTAGTGGCGCATCAGGAAGACGCAGGCATCGGCGAGATCGTCGACGTGCAGGAACTCGCGGCTGGGCGTCCCGCTTCCCCATACCACGACCTCTCGCTCGCCACGCACCTCCGCCTCGTGGAACTTGCGCAGCAGGGCGGGCAGCACGTGTGAGCCCTGAAGGTCGAAGTTGTCGTGCGGCCCGTAGAGATTGGTGGGCATCGCCGAGATGAAGTCGCAGCCGTACTGTTTGCGATAGGCCTGACAGAGCTTGATGCCGGCGATCTTCGCCGTTGCGTACCACTCGTTGGTGGGCTCGAGGTGGCCGCTCAGCAGGTGTTCCTCGCGCATCGGCTGCGGGCAGTCGCGCGGGTAGATGCAGGAGCTGCCGAGATAGAGCAGCCGGCGCACCGGGAAGAGGTGGGCGGCGTGCACCACGGTGGCGTGGATCATCAGGTTGTCGTAGAGGAACTCCGCCGGCCGCGTCGAGTTGGCGAGGATGCCGCCGACGGTGCCGGCGACGAGGAAGACGTACTCCGGCCGGTGGGCGCGGAACCAGTAGTTGACCGCCGCCTGGTCGCGCAGGTCGACCTGCTCGCGGGTGGCGGTGAGCACGTTGGTGAAGCCCTCGGCCTCGAGCCGGCGCAGGATCGCCGAGCCCACGAGCCCGCGGTGGCCGGCGACGTAGATGCGGGCGTCGCGCGCTAACTCGTGCATTGGGACAGGCTCCGCCCCCTTGGGTGTCCGGGCACCTCGTGCGGTAGTCATTCGCGCCTTGTTCCGACTCTGTCCGCCGGCGCCGTCACCGGCCCAACCGAAACGGGAATTCAGGGTGCGCCGGTGCGCACCCGCTGTTTCAAAGCTCCTTGCGGCTCACCCCACCTTCCGCAGCGCGGT
>DATNCU010000254.1:0-7322 GCA_035607145.1 Thermoanaerobaculia bacterium | reverse complement strand
CTGCGGGCCGGTGATCTGCCCGCTGATCTACCTGCCTGTTTGCGGCCTGGACGGCAAAACCTACCCGAACGCCTGCAGCGCGGGCGCGAGCCACGTCGTCGTCGCCCACACCGGTCCCTGCGACAAGGAGTGCGGCGGCATCATCGGCAAGCCCTGCGACAAGGGGCAGTTCTGCCAGCAGCCGACCGGCCAGTGCATCATCGCCGACGGCACCGGCACCTGCGCGCCGATCCCGCAGATCTGCACCTTCATCTACAAGCCGGTGTGCGGCTGCGACGGCAAGACCTACGGCAACGACTGCGCGCGGCAGGCCGCCGGCGTCTCCAAGCTGTGGGACGGCCCGTGCCGCGAGACCTCCGACGAGAAGTCGCTGAACTACTCGACCCTGCCGAAGTCTTGCGCGACCAACGCGCAGTGCGGCAACGACGAGCTCTGCTACAAGCCGGACGGGCAGTGCGACGACGACAACGGCCGCTGCCGGCATCGTCCCGAGCTCTGCCCGGACCTCTACAAGCCCGTCTGCGGCTGTAACGGCGTCACTTACAGCAACACCTGCTTCGCGCGCATGGCGGGCACCAACGTGCGCCACAACGGCAAGTGCGGCGAGCCGGAGACCGAGGTGAAGGAAGGCCACGGCGCGCCCGAGGACTGAAGCGCTAGCGCCCGCGTAGTCGTGCACGCCCGAGTGGCTGCTTTCGAAGGGCGGCCACCCGGGCGGACTGCGTCGTTCACGGCTCGCCGCCCCCGCGCGGGCGCTCGATCCCTAGCGCCGCCGCCTTCTGGTGCAAGTACGTGCGCTGCAGGTCGAGCAGCCGCGCCGCGGCGGCGAAGTTCCAGTTGGTGCGGCGCAGCACCGCTTCGAGGTACTCGCGCTCGCTCGCCGCCTTGAACTCCTTCCACGGCGCGATCTCTTGCAGCTCCTGCGGGCGGAGCAGGCCGGTCTGGCGCTGCGGCGCCGCCGGTTGGAAGAACGCCGAGGGCAGCTGGTCGGGCGTGATCGGATCGCTGCCGAGGATGGTGAGCCGCTCGCAGAGGTTGCGCAGCTCGCGCACGTTGCCTGGCCACGCGTAGCGCAGCAAGAGCGGCATCACGCCCTCGGCGACGCTCTTCCGCCGCAGCCGGTGGCGGTCGGCGAAGCGGTCGAGGAAGTGGAGGAAGAGCAGCGGCACGTCCTCGCGGTGCTCGGCGAGCGACGGCACCTCGATCGGGATGTGGTGGAGGCGGAAGTAGAGGTCCTCGCGGAAGCGGCGGGCGCTCACCTCGGCGTCGAGCCGGCGGTGGGTGGCGGCGAGCACCCGCACGTCGACCGTGCGGTAGCGCGTCTCGCCGAGGCGCCGCACGTGGCCGTCCTCGAGGACGCGCAGCAGCCGCGCTTGCAGCTGCAGGTCCATGTCGCCGATCTCGTCGAGGAAGAGGGTGCCGCCGTGCGCTTCCTCGAAGAGGCCGGCTTTCGCGGCCTTGGCGTCGGTGAAGGCGCCGCGGGCGTGGCCGAAGAGCTCGCCTTCGATCAGGTGCGGCGGGATGGCGGCGCAGTTGATCTTGACGAATGGCCCGTCGCGGCGGCGGCTCTTGCGGTGGAGCGCGTCGGCCACCAGCTCCTTGCCGGTGCCGCTCTGCCCGAGGATGAGCACGCGCGCGTCGGTCGACGCCGCCTTGTCGATCGCCTCGCGCAGCCGCCGCATCGCCGGCGAGTCGCCGAGGATCTCGGGCGCCGGCTCGAGACGCGATTCGAGCGCCGCCACCCGGCGCTTGAGCCCGGCGGTCTCGAGCGCGTTGCGGATCGACTGCAGCAGCCGCTCGCGGCTGAACGGCTTCTCGATGAAGTCGTGGACGCCGAGCCGCACGGCTTCGACGGTCTCGCTGATCGAGGCCTCGCCCGAGACGATGACGGTCGGCGGCAGCCGGCCGCGGGCGGCGAGGCGGCGCACCAGCTCGACGCCGCTCATCCCGGGCAGGCGCACGTCGAGCAGCAGCAGGTCGGGCGGCTTGCCATCGGCGTCGACGAGTTCTGCCCAAGCCTCTTCGGCGGTGGTCACCGAGCGCGGCGCCATGCCTTCCGAGCGCAGCTGGAAGAGCAGGCTGGCGCGGATCTTCTCGTCGTCCTCGACGAGCAGCACGTCGGTCATGCCGGCACCGGCGCGGGGGCGGGGAAGAGGAGGCGGAAGGTGGTGCCGGCAGCGGAGGTGTGGAACAGCTCGAGGTCGCCGCCGTGGTCGAGCAGCACCTTGCGCGAGATGGCGAGGCCGAGACCCATGCCGTCGCCGATGCGCCGCGAGGTGGTGTAGGGCTCGAAGAGACGGTGGCGCAGCTCGGGGGCGACGCCCGGGCCGTCGTCGGCGACGTCGAGAGCGATGCCCTGCTCGACCGCCGCGAAGGCGAGCGTGAAGGTGCCGCGACGGGCCACGCCGCGCAGCGCCAACGCGCTGTTATCGGCGAGGTTGACCAGCACCTGGCGCAACATCTCGGCGTCGACCATCGCCTCGACGGCGCGGCCCGGATCGGCGAAGCGGACCTCGAGCTCGGGCCAGGCGGCGGCGAAGAGCTCGGCCCACTCTGCCACCACGCGCGTCAGGTCGTGGCGGACGAGCGCGGGATGTGGCAGCCGGGCGAACGAGGTGAAGCGCTGGGTGAAGTCGACGAGGCGGTCGAGCTCCTGGCCGAGGCTCACCTGCAGGCGTCCGAGCTCGTCGCGCGTCTCGCCCACCGGGACCGTGCTTGCGAGGTCGCCGATGCGGGCGAGCTCGAGCCGCGCGGCAGCCAGCGGGGTGCGGATCTCGTGCGCGTGCCGCCGCGCCGACTCCTGCCACGCCGACAGGTTCTCCAGCGAAGCGAGCCGGCGGCGGTCGCGCGTCATCCGCCGCGACGTCTCCTCGACCATGCCGGCGATGCGGCCGATGAGGTCGCCTCGTCGCTCGCCGACGCGGACGTCGGGTTGGCCGGAGGCGAGGTCGCCGAGGGCCGACTGCAGCCGTACCAGCCGCCGCTCCTGGCGCGCCTGGCGCATCGCGCTCGCCGAGCCGGAGAGGACGATGATCGCCGCCACCACTACGAGCAGCGCCACTTCGTAACGCCGCACGATCTCGTGGCGGTTGTACTCCAGCACGCGCAGCCGTCCGAGCAGCCGCTGCGTCTCCTGGAAGCGCCGGTGGTAACCCGCCTCGCCGCGGGGATCGAGGCGGGCGAGGCGTTTCTGGTCGTCGCGCGACCGCTCCACCGCTGCCACCACCTCCGGATGGACGCCGAAGGCGAACCAGGAGCGCGACAGGCGGCGCTCGAACATGTGGAAGACGAGGGCGGAGGCGACCGCGAGCGCGAGCAGGGTGAGGAGCGCGGTGCGCTGGCTCAGGAGCGCGAGCATACCGCTCAGGGACCGCGCGCCGGGACCGGCCGCGGCGTTGCCGGCCAGGCGTAGCGGACGATGCTACGCCGCTGGATCGAGGTGGCGATGAGCAGGTCGACGACGCCGTTGAGCCGCGACTCGCCGGGGCTCGTCGTGGCCGGCTCGCTCGCGGCGTCGTCGCCGGGCGCGCTCGAGAACCAGCGCTGCGCGTCGCGTTGCTCGGACTGCGAGAAGGGGATCACACTGAGCTCGACGCGAACCTGCCAGCTGCCGAGCGGCAGCGCCAGCGCCACCGGCAGCTCGAGCGACTGCCACCAGCCGGCGAGCGCTGCGAAAGAACGATGCGTGTCGCGCCGCACGCGGCCGTCGGCGCCCACGGCGGTGGTCAAGAAGACCTCATCCCACGGCTCCCAGCGCACGTCGATGCGCGCCGCGCCGCGCACTTTGCGGCCGGGCTCGGCCGCGGCCTTGACGACGACGATGAAGCTGGTGGTCAGACCGGTGTTGAGGTGCGGGCGCACCTCCGGCAGCGACAACACCTCGGGCAAGGCGCTCACCGCCAGCGTGCGATCGCGGCCTATGGTGTAAGCCGGTCCCTGCCCGCCGTGGAGCGCGGCAGCCGCGAGCAGCAGCCCTGCTGCCGACGCCGACAGCACCGAGCGCCTCAACGGCCGCCCTCCAGCTCGGCGACGTAGCTGAAGCTGAGACGGTAGACGCCCCAGGCATTGCGGAAGAGGAGCGAGGTCCGCAGCTGGCCGTCGAGCGCGTCGTAGTCGAAGGAGTCGCTCGAGTAGCGCGACGAGTCGACCCGCGCCACCGTTTCCAGGCGGAGGTCGCCGCCGCGCCGCTCGCGAATGGCGAAGTCCCAGACGTTGAAGGCGTGGATGGCCTCGACGTAGACGCCCGTCGAGCCGCCGGTGACGTCGAAGCTCTCGCTATGTCCGGCGCCGGCGCCCAAGCCGAGCGATTGCTTGGGGGTGACCGGCCAGTACTGCCGGCCCTGGACGGAGAGGAGCCAGGAGTCGTCGCTGAAGCGCTGGTCGAAATCGAATTCGCCGTTACCGCCCGCGCGCATGCGATGGGTCTGTCGCCGGCTCGCGTAGCCGCCGGTGCCGGTGATCCGGCGGCCGCTGGTGGCAAACAGCGGATCGTCGGTGCTGTCGTAGATCCACTCGAGCCCGCCGCCCCACTCCTCGAGCTGCACCTCGCTGTAGCCGCCGTAGGAACCGAAGCGGCTCTCGATCGACGTCCAGGCGGCGCTCGCCCGCAGCGCGTGGTTGCCGGTGAGCGGAATGCCCAGCTGCGCCGAGGCCTGCAGGTTGCCCTTGTCGTAGCGGTCGCCGACCGCGCTCGACAGCGCTCCGCTGGCATAGCTCCCGGCGCCGAAGAGCCCGTAGCGCGTGTAGCCGAGCTGGAAGGTGCCGACGCCGAGGTCGTCGTCGAAGGCCTGCACGCTGCCGAAGAGCAGCCCGTGCGCGCCGACGAACTTGCGGGCGCTGACGGTGAACGCGGCCCCTCCGGCGATCTCGTCGTCGTTGGGCCCGTCGTCGCGGAGGTGGGGGCGATCGAAGTAGAAGCCGTCGACGTCGAGGGCGAAAGCGACCGGCTTGGCGGCCTCGACGGTGATCAGCAGCTCGTAGGCGCCGCGCTCGCTGCCCTTGCGCAACGCCATGTTGGCGTCGACGACGAAGGGAAGCCGCTTGACGCGCGAGACGGCGTCGCGCAATTGCGGCTCGGAGTAGGTGCCCCCCTCGACCAGCCGCGACTCGGAGAGGACGATCTGCCGCGCCGACTCGCGCTCGAGGCCCTCGACGACGACGCGTTCGATCAGGAAGGTCGGCGGCTCGTCGGCGCGAGCGTCGGCACAGAAGAGGAGCAAGGCGAGGGCGAGCAGCGGCGCACGAGCGAGACGACCCATCGACGGCCCCTTTCCGGTTGACCAGCGGACGGACCGGACAAGGGCAACCGATGTGCCACACTGGGGCGCGCGAGAGCGGCGGCGCGGCTGGCGGCGCAATGTCTTCTCAGACAACGGGATGCAGCGCTGCTACGCCTCTCGTCATGAGCTCGCGAGCCGATCGGTGACGGCCGGCAGCGTACAGTAAAGCTGACGCCCGTCAGCGGAAGCAGACGACCGTGAGGTGAGCGTGCCCAAAACCATCGTTCGATCTTTGTTCGTTGCGACCTCGCTGGTCGTTTTCTCGATGGCGGATATCGCCAGTGCGGAAGGCGTTGCCTACCAAGTTGCCGACATCGCGCCGAACACACCCCAGCGCCAGGATGGCTACTTGTTCCCGGACAACTTCCAGCCCGTGGCCGGCGGCGACGTCTTCCTGGCGCGCGCCGGCAGTGGACCGCCGAGCATCTGGCGAACGGACGGCACGCCGAACGGTACGCAGCCCGTAGTCGCCGGCGCCGCTCTCGGCATCGGTGCGCTGGTCGGGAGCAATGGCCAACGCGCCTACTTCGCGGGTAGCTCCAGCAGCCGCACCAGCGCGGTTTGGGCGACCGACGGCACGACGGCCGGCACTGTGTTGTTGAAGGGAGGCCTCGGCGCGGGCGGCTTCTTCTCGACCGGACCCGACTGGGCGGTGGTGGACGGGCGCCTCTTCTTCCACGACTGCCATCCCAACCCCGGCCGCCATTGCGATCTCTGGATCTCCGAGGGCACTCCCGAGACGACCCGCAAGATCGCCGAGGTCGCGGCCCTGGTCGGGAAAGTGACGGGGTCGGCGGGCAAGTTCTACTTCCTCGCCCCGACGCTGGACGAGCCGCGGCCCACGCTGTGGCGAAGCGACGGCACCGCTGCCGGCACGGTGCCCCTGCGCTCGTTCAGCTTCGAGAGCCCCTCGCTCGACGTGACGTCCGTCGGCGGACGGGCGGTCGTCGTAGCCGAGCAGAAGCTCTGGGTCACCGACGGCAGCTCGGTGGAGCTCGTCCGCACCCTCGGCGCCAACGAGTTCCTCGAGTTCTTCAGCGCCATCGTCGTCGGCCCCAAGGTCTACTTCCTCGCCGTACGTTTCAACGGCGGCAACACTTTCGACGTGTGGAGCAGCGACGGCACGGTCGCCGGCACGTCGGCCGTGCTGAGCACGAGCATCGCCTTCTCGCCGTTGGTGCCGAGCCACTGGGTGCAGCAGCTCGGTACGCGCATCTACTTCGCCGTCCCTGGACCGGAGGGCAAGGACCCATACAGCTTGTGGTGGAGCAGCGCCCAAGGTGGCAGCGCGCAACCTCTCGCCTGCTCGGCGTGCTCTTCGGTCCGGGGCGGCCTCTGGACCCTCGACGACGAGTTGCTGTTTCCTGTGAAGGTGGGCGATTCCTACTCGCTCTGGGCGATCGACCCGACGCACGTCCCCCGGCCGGTGGCGACGTTTTGCAGCAACAACTTCTGCGGCACCGGGGCCCTGGTGGAGGCCGCCGGCAAGACCTTCTTCGTGGTCACCCCGACGTCGGGCACCAACGAGCTGTGGGTTACCGATGCGACCACCGCCGGCACCATGAAGCTCGACACCTTCCCTTGGCTCTTCGAGCTCTACGGTTCGGCGAGCGCCGATGCGCTGCTGTTCGGAGCGTCACGAGACTTGCAGACGCAGACGACCCTCTGGATCAGCCGCGGCACCGTGCAGAGCACGACGGAGCTGACGGTGATCGAAGGTGCCGGGTCCGAGCCGCACGAGCTGCGGCGGGCCGGCAGCCGCGTCGCTTTCTTGGCCTGTGGCGACGAGGTGGGGCTCTGGGGCGCTGGTGCGCACGACGCCGAATTCTCGAAAGAGGGCTATGTCGATTGCCTGGGCTCCACCGACGGCTTTCACCCCTTCGTGAGCACGGGCAGCCGGGTCTTCTTCCAGCACGCGCACTTCTCGGGTTACGAGGAGCTGTGGGTCACCGAAGGCACGGCGAGCTCGACGAAGAAGCTGCTCGAAGGCCACGGCAGCATCCGGGACATTGCGCCGGCCAGTGGCGACGCGTTGATCTGGAC
>DATNCU010000170.1:0-5470 GCA_035607145.1 Thermoanaerobaculia bacterium | reverse complement strand
TGAGGATGCGGCGCCGCGGGCCACTGTGGGTGTGCGGCGGGCAGCGGCGCCGGCGCCGCGGCCCGGCACGCGCATCCAGCTGCCTCGCGAGCCCGAGCTGACCGATGACGAGGAGCCGGCGCGCGGGCCGGCGCGGGCGCGGCTCGCGACCAGCAAGGCCGTTGCCGCGGGTGGCGCTGCCGCCCTGGCGAACCTCGTGCCGCTGCGTACGGTCGAGCGCCGCGCCCGCCGGCAGGAAGTGGGCGCACTCGCTCCGTCGCATGAAGAAAGCAGTGCGGTGGCGCCGGCCTCGGCGCCGCTGCGCATAGTCGGCAAGTCGGCGCCGGCACCCGAGATCGTGGCGCTGGCGCAGAGCCTCGGCAACTCGCCGGGCCGCATCTTCCGCTACGTGCACGACAACGTCGCTTTCGACCCGGTGGCGGGCGCGGACGCCTCGCCGCTCGGCACGCTGTGGGAGGGCCGCGGCAGCGCCTGGGAGCAGGCGTGGCTGCTGCAGGAGCTGCTCATCGCCGCCGGCGTCGATGCACGCCTCGAGTGGGGCACGATCGAGATCACGCCGGCGATGCTGCTCGACCTGACCGGCGTCGAGGACGTCTTCCGCGCCGGCGACCTGCTGGCGACGGCGGGCAACGACGTCACGCTGCAGGTGCAGGGCGGCCAGGTGGTGGCTGCACGGCTACCGCACGCGTGGGTCAAGGCCAACATCGACTACGTGCCCAACCGCGGCGCCACGGCGGGGACCGGCGACACCTGGATCCGCATGGACCCGACGCTCGAGCGCTTCGACGAGGCGTACGGGCAGCGGGTGGACGCGGCGGTGCCGTTCGTGCTCGGCAGCTACTTGACCAGCGGTACCGAGAGCTCGCCGCGGTCGGTGTACGAGGCGGCGCTCACGCAGTACGCGACCGACCACAACCTCGGCATCGCGGGGCTCGACGACCTCAAGCCGCGGCGGTCGGTGCACGCGGAAGCGTTTCCCTTCGTGCCCGGCACGTTGCGAGCGAAGATCGTCACGGTCACCGGCGAGTCGCCGACGATGCCGGCCGCGGCGCAGCAGACGCTGCTGCTGGAGGTGATCGATCGCGACGGCGCGTCGCTGCTGTCGTGGACGGTGGCGTGGCCGTCGGTGTGGGGCAAGCGCGTCGAGCTTGCGTGGCCCGGCGCCACGGCGGCGGACCAGTCGACGCTCGACCTCTACGGCAGCATCTTCGCGACGCCGCCCTCGGAGGTGACGCTGCGGCCGTCGATCCGCGTCGACGGCGTGCAGGCGTCGCTGGGCAGCGCGGTGGGGAGCGCACAGGACGTCGAGCTGCGGGCGACGATCACGCCGCCCGCCGCACTTGCTGCGGTGACGACCTTCGCCTCGTGGCCGATGTTTGCCGGCGAGCACGGCGTGCTGGCGCTGTCGTTCGGCCACATCCCGCAGCAGCAGGTAGACGTCTACGCGCAGCGGCAGGGTGCGGCGACGACGCCGGGGGAGACCGAGGGCTGGGGCCTCGCCCGCGCGGCCGCGACCTACCTGCACAGCTTCGGCGAGGACATCGAGCACCTCGGATCGCTGCGCTGGCATCGCATGCTGGTGCTGGGCGCGGCGGTGCTGGCGGTTCAGCGCGGCGCCGTGTCGACCTCGAGCGACGGCACGCCGCTGACCTTCGAGCAGGGCCCGCTGTCGGTCGACGTCGGCGCCATGCCGCTCGCGCTCATGCCCGCCCAGGGCGGAGCGGTCTCGACCGTGCCGACGATGGAGCTGATCGGCTCCCAGGGCTCGGTGCGCGAGGGCGAGGCCCTCGCCGCGGCCTTCGGCGGCACGCACGTGACGGCGGTGGGCTTCCTCACCCGCGCCGTGCGCGAAGGGCAGACGCTCACGCGCGTCGACACGACCAACCTCGACGCGGCGCTCGACACTGCGGAGCTTTCCGCCGACGCCGAGTCGCAGATCCGCTTCGCGGTGAGCCAGGGGCTGATCTCGTGGATCTCGCGCACGCAGATCGAGATCGGCGGCTTCCAGACGACGGGCTACGTGCTCGAGAACCCGGCCAACGGCGCCGGCGCCTACCTCGTGACCTTCGAACGCAAGGTGCGGCTGGGCGAGAGCTCGGTGACCTTCCACTCGCCGGCCGACCTCGCGGTGGTGACGGCGCCCACCGACGTCGTCGCCTCCATCCAAGCCGACGGCCTCACCAGCTGGACGCTCGCGACGCGCCCGGTGGGGGAGAGCGAAGCGACGGTGATCGCCAGCGGCACCGGCGCGCTCGATCACGCCCTGATCGGCCGCTTCGACCCCACTCTGCTGCTCAACGGCATGCACGACCTCGTGCTCACCGGCACCACCGCCGGCGGCCAGACCAAGACCGGCCGCATCACGGTGGCCGTCGAAGGTGGGATGAAGGTCGGCAACTTCACGTTGTCGTTCGTCGACCTCACGGTGCCGCTCTCGGGCCTCGCCATCGAGGTGGTGCGCACCTACGACAGCCGCGCGCGTGGCACGTCGGGCGACTTCGGACACGGCTGGTGGGTGGACGTGCGGCAAGGCTCGTACCGCAACAACCGGCGGCCCGGTGAGGGGTGGCGGATTCAGAAGGGTTTCCTACCCTGTCAGCTCGTCGCGGAGACCAAGAGTCACCTGACGACGATTCGGCTATCCGACCGCGAGGTCTACCGCTTCAAGCCGACGCTTTCGCTGCCGGGGATCATCGGCGGCGGGTGCTTCGCGCAGGCGGGCTTCGCCTTCGTCGACGGTCCGGTGCCCGGCGCGCGGCTGGAGGTGCTCGGCGAAACCGAGGTCTTCTGGCAAAACGGCACCGAGAAGGTGGTGTACCCGGAGAGCTTCGAGACCTATGAGCCCAGCCGGGTCCGGATGACGACGCGCGACGGCCGCGTCTTCGACCTCGACGCCGACCGAGGCGTGACGCGACTCGCCGACCCCAACGGCAACGAGCTGCAGATCGGCACCGGCGGCATCACGCACTCCTCGGGCGAGTCGATCGCCTTCACCCGCGACGGCGAGGGGCGGATCACCGCGATCACCGATCCGGTGGGGAACAGCGTCACTTACGCCTACCAAGCCGGCGACCTCACGTTGGTCACCGACCGGGAGCAGCGGACGACGCAGTTCACCTACCTGGCAGGCCACTACCTGCAGGACGTCGTCGACGCCCGCGGCATCCGCCCGATCCGTACCGAGTACGACACCGACGGCCGGTTGCTCCGTCACATCGACGCCTTTGGCAAGGAGATCGTCTACGAGCATCGCGTCGACCAGCGGGAGGAAGTCGTCACCGACCGCCTGGGCCACAGCAAGCTGGTCGCCTACGACGCGCGCGGCAACGTGGTGCGCGAGGTGGACGCCCTCGGCCACCAGACGACGCGGGTGTTCGACGACAACGACCTGCTGCTGTCCCAAACCGACGCCCTCGGCCACACGACGACGCACACCTACGACGCCGGCAACAACCTGACGTCGACGCGCGACCCGCTGGGCAACGTCGTCCGCTACACCTACGACGCCGGCGGGCGGCTGCTGACGATGACGGATGCGCGCGGCAAGGTGACGACGAACCGCTATGACAGCAAGGGGAACCTGCTCGAGACCTCGGCGCCGGAAAGCGGCACCACCACGTACACCTACGACGGGCAGGGAAACCTGCTGACCGAGACGGATGCCCTCGGCCACACGACGACGCAGGAGTACGACGCCCGCGGCTACGTCACGCGACAGCTCGACGCGCTGAATCACGCGACGACCTACACCTACGACCTCAACGGCAACCAGCTGACCGAGACGACGACGCGGACGCTGCCGGGCGGTGGCAGCGAGGCGCTGGTGACCACCTTCGTCTACGACCGCGACGGTCGCATGGTGGAGACGATCCTGCCGGGGACCGTCTCGACGCGGACGATCTACAACGCCATCGGCCAGGTGGGCGAAACGATCGACGCGCTGGGCCGCCACACCACGTTCACCTATGACGAGCTGGGGCAGGCGACAGCTACGGCGTACCCGGACGGCACCACCGCCGGCCGCAGCTACGACGCCGAAGGCAGGCTGGTGGCGAGCCGCGACCGCGGCGGCAAGGTCACGACGTACGTCTACGACGCCGTGGGCCGGCTGACCAAGACGATCTTCCCGGACTCCACCTTCGTGACCAGCTCCTTCGACGACGCCGGCAGGGTGGTCGCGAGCACGGACGCCCGCAACAACGCCACCACCTTCGTTTACGACGATGCCGGGCGGCGGACGCGACTGGTCGACGCGCTCGCCGGAGTCACCGACTTCGAGTACGACGCCGCCGGCGATCAGATCGCGGTGACCGACCCCAACCGTCACACCACGCGCTTCACCTACGACGACGCCGGGCGCGTGACCCGCATCGAGCTGCCCGACGGAACGACCCGCGAGACCGGCTACGACGCGCTGGGCCGCCGCACCACCGAGACCGACCAGGCGGGGAAGACGACTCGCTTCGACTACGACGAGCTCGGGCGCCTGGTGACCGTGACCGACGCGCTCAACCAGGCGACCCGCTACGGCTACGACGAGGCCGGCCACCGCGTCAGCCAGACCGACACCAACAACCACACCACCCGCCTCGAGTACGACCCCCTGGGGCGGATGACCGGCCGCGTGCTGCCCGACGGCGCAGCCGAGGCGATGACCTACGACGCCGCCGGGAACCTCAAGAGCAAGCGCGACTTCCTCGGCCGCACCATCGGCTTCAGTTACGACCTCGCCGACCGCCTCACCACCAAGACCTACCCGGACACCAGCACGGTGAGCTTCGGCTACACCGCGACGGGACGGCGGTCGACGATGGTCGACGGCCGCGGCACCACGACCTACACCTATGACGGCCGTGGCCGACTCGAGGAGACGACCTACCCCGACGGGCGGAAGCTGGTCAACGGCTGGGACGCCAACGGCAACCGCACCAGCCTGACCGCGCACGTCGCCGGCCAGGTGCTGGCGACCACTTCCACCTACGACGCGCTCAACCGTCTCGACGTGGTCACCGATCCACAAGGCCGCGCGTATGACCACGGCTACGACGCCAACGGCAACCGCACGTCGCTGGCCTATCCGAACGGCGTGCAGACGACCTATACCTACGACGCGCTCAATAGGCTGCGCGAGCTGCAGACGCGCACCAGCGTCGGCGCGGTGGTGCAGGGCTACGTCTACACCCTCGGCGCGGCGGGCAACCGCACCCGCGTCGACGAGGCTGACGGCGCGGTCCGCAGCTACGGCTACGACGCCCTCTACCGGCTCACCAGCGAGGGCGTGACCTCCGGCGGCAACCCGGTCTACAGCAAGACCTTCGGCTACGACGCCGTCGGCAATCGCCTCCAGCAGGTCCACACCGACGCCGCCGGCACCGTCACCACGACCAACGGCACGTTCGACACCCGCGATCGTCAGCTCACCCGCGGCGCCCAGGCCTGGAGCTGGGACGCCAACGGCAATCTCACCGCC
>DATNCU010000156.1:0-6397 GCA_035607145.1 Thermoanaerobaculia bacterium | reverse complement strand
TGATGGTTGGCCTCGGTGCGGAACCAGGCGGTGCCGACGAGCTGCGCGCTCCACTCGGCCACCATGCCGTCGTCCTCGCCAGGCAATCCCGCCACGCCGGACAGCGTGGCGAGACCGATATCCTCGCTGTGGAAGCGGTAGTAATAGTCGTTCCACAGCCCCCAGCCGGAGATCCAGTAGAAGCGCTTGGCGAGCGCCGGGCGGCCGCTGGTGCCGTTGAGCCAGTAGCGGTTGTAGTAGGCCATGTCGGCGGTGCGGCAGTTGCGCGTCGACGGGTTGTCCTGGCCGACGAGGCTCACCATCCAGCCGGTGAGCCACGAGCCCGAGAGCGTGCCGGCGAGGTCGGCGGCCTCGCTGCCGCCCTGCGGCGCGGCGATCGTGTTGACCCAGCGGATGGCGTTGACCACCGCCTGGTACTTGGCGCTGCGCGTCGGGTTGGAGACGATCCAGCGCGTCACCACGCCGCCGAAGGAGTGGGTGTTGATCACCAGGTCGTTGATGCCGCGGCTGGTGATGAAGGCGTAGAGCTGATCGACCACCACGTCGCCCGCCTCCCACATCACCTTGGTGCCGTCGTAGTGGGCGACGACGTAGGGAATGGCGTAGCTCTTGGTGGCGGTTCGAATCATGTCGGTGGTCCAGTAGGCATCGGCGACCGACTGGTTGGCGAGCTCGGGCCCGCCCTTGCCGTGGACGAAGGCGACACCGGTGGCGGCCGAAGCCGGCGCAGCAAGCGCCAGAACGAGTAGCGCGGCGGCGGCGAACGCCGGCGCGAGGCGCACGAGCCGCGGGGCGTGCGGTCGATTCGCGGTTGTCGATGAGCTCATCTCTCCTCCTCCCACGGTGGGTTCTGCGGTGCCGCGGCGCACACCACGAGTCGTGCCAGTGGCGGCCGCGTGGAGGCAAACGACTCGCGATGAATGACTTGCGTGGGATTCCAGCCCTGAGCGTCGTCCGGCGCCGGGTCAGGCGGCGACCCGAAGGCCCGTGCCGCACCGCGGCAGAGGCGGGTCCGGCCGTGACCCTCTAACCACTCGCTGACCCTTCGCGCGATCCCAGCTACAATCGACGGTTCGATGCGCCGCCACGCTCCACACGACTGGTCCCGATGGCTTGCCGACGAGAAGCCGCTCGTGCGCTTCTCGCCGCACGCGCGGCATCGCCTCGCCCTCGGCTACGCCAACAGCTACCACGTCGGCATGTCGAGCCTCGGCTTCCAGCGCACCTTCGAGCTGGTGCACCGCCGCGCCGACTGGGCCTGCGAGCGCTTCTTCCTCGACGGTGAAGGCACCCCGGTCACGTTGGAGACACGGACGCCGATCGGCGATTTCGGCTGCATCGCCTTCTCGGTCTCGTTCGAGGAGAACTACGTCCACCTGCTGCAGCTGCTCGACCGCGCCCGCGTGCCGCTACGCCGCGGCGACCGCGGCCCCGGCGATCCGCTGGTGCTGATGGGCGGCTCGTGCGCCGCCATCAACCCGCTGCCGATGGCGGAGTTCGTCGACGTCTTCCCGCTCGGCGCCGCCGAGAACCTGCTCGACGCGCTGCAGTCGGCGCTCGAAGAGGAGCCCGACCGCGAGGCAGTTCTGCGCCGGCTCGCCGCGACGCCGGGCTTCTTCGTGCCGGCGCACCACGACGCGGGCGAGCTCACCGAGGCGGACAGCAAGCTCAAGAAGCTCGAGCTCACCGCCGAGCAGATGCGGCAGCCGGGCAACCTGCCGTCGACGGTGATCGTCACGCCGCACACCGAGTTCCGCGACAAGGTGCTCATCGAGATGTCGCGCGGCTGCCCGGAGAAGTGCCGCTACTGCTGGGCCACCTTCGGCATGGGCAAGTTCCGCTGGCATCCGACGGAGGCGATCCTCGCCGCGATGGAGGGCGCGCGCGGGGTGACCGACCAGCTCGGCTTCGTCGCCACCGCGGTGGGCGACCACCCCGAGGTCGAGCGCATCCTCGCGACCGGCGTCGAGCTCGGCTTCCGCTGCTCGGTGTCGTCGATCCGCATCCCCGCGGTGACCGAGGGCGTGCTCGCGGCGCTCCACGCGTCGGGCGATCGCTCGATCACGCTGGCGCCCGAGACCGGCAACGACGAGCTGCGCATCAAGATGGGCAAGCACGTCAGCAACGCACTGCTGCTCGACAAGGTGCGGCTCATCGCCGCCGCCGGCTTCACCCAGCTCAAGCTCTACTTCCTCGTCGGCCTCCCCGACGAGACGCTCGACGACGTGCGCTCGATCCTCGACCTCGCGGCCGAAGTGCATGCGATCTTCAAAGCGCAGGCGCCGAAGACCGGCGTCATGGGCCACCTGCACCTGGGCGTCAACGTGCTGGTGCCGAAGCCCTACACGCCCTGGCAGCGCCACGCGATGCCGCCCGAGCGCGAGCTTGCCGAGCGCATCGCCCTGCTGCGCAAGGGCGTGGCGCGGATGCCCAACGTATCGCTGGGGCCGCTCTCCATCCGCCAGGCGGTGTGGCAGACCTACATCTCGAAGGCGGGGCCGGAGGCGGCCGACCTGCTCGAGCGCGCCGCCCGTGGGCAGCACCTCGCCTCGCTGCTGCGCGAGTTCTCCGACCGCATCGCCCCCGAGGTGTTCGTGCCTCTCGAGGGCGACCTGCGCTGGCACTTCCTGCGCACCGGCTGAGCGGTCGCCGGAGTAGCAAGTCGCTGGTGACGGCCGGTCGCTGGGGCGGATTGGGGGTGAGTTTGTGGCCCCGCGGTGGGTCAATGAACGGCCGCGGCACAATTCTTGACCCCTGGCCGCGAACAGGCTCCCCGCGGTAAGTCCTTGTAAAAGCACAGTGTTGGGTGGGGCTCCGAGCTGGCACGGTCGGTGCTCATTGGCCAACCCGCAAGCCTCAACCTGCTGGGTTGGCCGATTGGCTGACCAGCCTCGATCCCTAATCGCAGCTTTCCAGAAGGACCGAACATGCGCCTACGGTTGTCGGTGGCCTCGCTCGCTCTAGGACTCGTAGCCTCCCTGCCTGTCGCTGCCGCGACGCCCAACCCGCACGCGGCTGACGCGGCGATCTTCCACCTGCAAGCCCAGCGCGGCCCGATGGGTCTGCCGGCGGCGACGGATTTCCAGGCCGGCACCGTGATGGGTGACCAACTGGGTCAGACGCACGTCCGCGCCCAGCAGCTCTACAACGGTGTCAAGGTGTTCGGTGGCGAGGCCATCGTGCACATGAAGGGCGACACGGTGCTCAGCGTCACCGACGACATGCGCCGCGGTATCCAGCTCGACACCAACCCCCGCCTGGCCGCCAGCGATGCGGTCGCGGTCGCTCACGGCGCCGTCGCGCCGATGGGCAGCTACAACGTCGAGCCCACCTCCGAGCCGGTTATCTTCCGCGACGACAACGGCCGCTCCGCGCTGGCCTATCACGTCCATGCCGAGCTGGAGAACAACTTCGAGACCCGCCACGCCGACTTCATGGTCGACGCTCGCAGCGGCCGGATCCTCGACAGCTGGAACAGTCTCGAGACCAGCGCCTCCACGGCCACCGGCAACTCGCAGTACAGCGGCACGGTGACGCTCAACACCAACTCGATCAGCGGCGGCTACGAGCTGCGCGACACGACGCGCAGCAACAACTTCACGACCAACCTCAATCACGCCACTAGCGGCAACGGCGCGATCTACACAGACGCGGACACCACCTGGGGCGACGGCGCCAACTACGTGGAAGGCTCCAGCACCACGGCGGCGAACGGTGAGACCGCGGCGGTGGACGCGCACTTCGGCATGGCTAAGACCTGGGACTACTACGGGCAGGTCCACAGCCGCAACGGCATCGACGGCGCCGGCGCCACGACCTTCAGCCGCGTTCACTACTCGAACTCCTACGACAACGCCTTCTGGAGCGACACCTGCTTCTGCATGACCTATGGCGACGGCTCGAGCTTCACAACCCTCACCGCGATCGACGTGGCTGGGCACGAGATGACCCACGGCGTGACGTCGCGCACGGCCGGGCTCGTCTATCGCCGCGAGTCGGGCGGCCTCAACGAGTCGATCTCCGACATCATGGGTACCAACGTGGAGCACTGGGGCACCAACCACGGCGACTGGACGATCGGCGAGCAGCTCCGGGCCACCCCGCTGCGCTACATGTACAACCCCAGCCTCGACGGACGCTCCGCTAACTGCTGGTCGAAGCAGGTGGGAAGCCTCGACGTGCACTACTCGTCGGGCGTCGGCAACCACTTCTACTACCTGCTTTCGCAGGGCAGCGGCGGCAGCCCAGCCTCGCCGACCTGCAACGGGTCGACGGTCACGGGCGTGGGCCGCACCGTGGCGGAGCGGATCGTCTACCGTGCGTTGACCGTGTACATGACCTCGAACACCAACTATGCCGGCGCCCGCGCCGCCTGCCTGAGCGCGGCCGCGGACCTCTACGGCAGTGGCTCGACGCAGTACAACGCCGTGGCGGCCGCCTGGTCGGCGGTGAACGTCAACTAAGGCGCCTCGAAAGCTCGCGGTTTCGGGGGGGTCCCGCGGGGGACCCCTTCGTTTTTTGGCGCGGCCCGGAGCCGACTGCCGGGATTGACGGGCCGCGGTCGCCAGCACGGCGGCCGGGGCGGTTTTCGTTTCAGCTCGCGGGGACGAGCACCTGCAGGCGCCGCTTTGCCACTCGCACGCGCGCCGGCAGCGCCTCGCGGCAAGGGTCGCCGTCGACCTGCAGCGGCAGCTCCGGCGGCCCGAGCAGCTCGAGCTCGCCGACGCAGGCCGAGGTGACGTCCGCCCGTGCGAGGTGGCGGCCGCGCAGCAGGTCAGCCGCGAAGCCGAGCGTCACGCGCCGGCCGCCGCCATGGAGCAATACCAGCTCGAGGGAGTCGTCGTCACAGCGCGCCGTGGGCACCATCGCCAGCGATCCGGCATAGAGCGGAATGTTGCAGACGCAGGCGAAGGTGCCGGTGGCCTCGGCGCCGTCCCAGCGGGCGGTGACCTGCGGATAGCGGTAGCGGCGCCACGAGGAGAGCCCCTGCGCCACCACCGCCAGCTGTCCCCAGCGCGCTTTGCGCTCGCCGGAGAGCGCCCCCATGATCGCGGCGTCGAGCCCGGCCGAGACCATCATCAGGAACGGCGTCTCACCGCAGATCCCCACCGCGAGCGGCCGCCGCACGCCGCGGGCGAGCGCGCGCGCCGCGGCGAGCGGCTCGCGCGGCACGCCGAGCGCGCGCACCAGCACGTTGGTGGTGCCCACAGGCAGCGGCGCGAGCGCCACGTCACTGCCCAACAGGCCGGCCGCGACCTCGCGCAGCGTGCCGTCGCCGCCGGCGGCGAAGACGGCTTCGACGCGCCCTTCGCCCGCGAGCTCGGCGGCGAGGGTGGTGGCGCCTCCCGGATAACCGGTGGGCACCGCCTCGATCTCCCAGCCGCCAGCGGCGAGGGCGGCGCGGATCCCGTCGAGCAGCCCCACCGCGCGGCGGCGACCGGCGGCGGGGTTGTAGAGCAGCGCGCCGCGCCGCATCTAGAACAGCGTCCGCGCGCCCTTCACCGGGAAGCCCAGGTGCTCGTAGGCGCGCTTGGTGGCGACGCGGCCGCGGGGAGTGCGCTGCAGGAAGCCCTCCTGGATGAGGAAGGGCTCGTAGAGGTCCTCCAGCGTGCCGCGGTCCTCGCCGACGGCGGCGGCAAGCGCGTTGAGGCCGGCGGGGCCACCGTCGTAGTGCTGGATGAGCGTGCCGAGGATCTTGCGGTCGACGTCGTCGAAGCCATGCTCGTCGACCTCGAGCAGCGCCAGGCCGCGCCGCGCCGACTCGCGGTCGATGCGCTCGCCTCCGGCGCCAGCGGCGTCGCGGCCTCCCTGGTGAACCTGCGCGAAGTCGCGCACGCGGCGCAGCAGGCGGTTGGCGATGCGCGGCGTGCCGCGGCTGCGTCGCGCGATCTCGAGCGCGCCTTCGGCGTCGATCGGGATGCGCAGTAATGCTGCGGACCGGGCGACGATCTTCGCCAGCTCCTCGGGCGTGTAGAAGTCGAGCCGGTGCACGATCCCGAAGCGCGCGCGCAGCGGCGCCGTGATCAGCCCGGCGCGCGTGGTGGCGCCGACGAGCGTGAAGCGCGGCAGCTCGAGCTTGACCGTACGCGCCGCCGGCCCCTGGCCGAGCACGAGGTCGATCTGGAAGTCCTCGAGCGCCGGGTAGAGGATCTCCTCCACCGTCGGCCCCAGGCGATGGATCTCGTCGATGAACAGCACGTCGCCGGGCTCGAGGTTGGTGAGGATCGCGGCCAAGTCGCCGGCGCGCTCGAGCACCGGGCCGGACGTCGAACGCAGCGGGCGCCCCATCTCGTGGGCGACGATGTGGGCGAGCGTCGTCTTGCCCAGCCCCGGCGGCCCGAACAGCAGCACGTGATCGAGCGCCTCGCCTCGCTCGCGCGCCGCCTGCACGAAGACG
>DATNCU010000142.1:0-5194 GCA_035607145.1 Thermoanaerobaculia bacterium | reverse complement strand
CCGCTGAGGTTGCCGTTCCACCCTTCGTAGGCGCGCGCGGGGTCGACGTTGCGCAGCTCGCCGGCGAGCGACCAGGTCACCGCCGGCTCCCAACCGACGTTTCCCGACGCCTCGACCATGCCGCCGAGGAAGGCGCCCTCCACGCGCTCCAGCTGAGCGCGCGCGTCGGTGCCGCGGCCGATCACGTGCCAGTCCCCGCCGGCGAGCTCCTGGGGCACCTCGGGGAAGAGCGCCGCCGGGCTGATGCCGCGGGTGGTGGCGTCTGCGTGCCAGGTGAACGTCGGCTCCCAGGCGAAGCCGCCGGTGGCCATGAGGGCGCCGCGCGGCGTGTCGACGCGCAGCCGCTCGACCTTCATCGCCCGCTTGTCGCCGTGGCCGACGATGCGCCACGAGCCGCCGGAGAGCGCGGCCGGCACCACGCTCCACGTCGCGTGCGGGTCGATGCCGTAGGCGGCGGCGTCGACGCTCCACGTCACCGTCGGCTTCCAGCGCACGCGGGCGCGGCCGGCGACACGGCCGCCGAGCACACGCCCCTCGACGGTCTCGGCGACGAGCTGGGCGCGGTTGCCGCGCGCCGTGCCCTGCCAGCGGCCGGCGGGGAAGTTGGGGAAGGCGAAGGTGCCGTCGACGACGAGGCGGTAGTCGTCGACGTTGCCCTCGGCGCGCGCGGTGCCGGAGGAGCTGCTCACGGCGGGGTCGCGGGCGTCGATCGGCCAGGTCATCCGCACCCAGTCGGCGCGGCCGGCGAAGCGCGCGGGTTGGTTCTTGGCGAACACGAAGTCGCCCACCCAGGTGAGGTGGCCGGGCGCGTTCGGCCGGTTCACCCTCAGCGTCTCGAAGCGCCAAGTGTCGCCGTCGCGGGTGAGGCGGCCGTCGACGTCCATGGTGCCCCAGTCCTCGACCTCGATGCGTCCCTTCGCGGTGGCGCTGAATTCGGCGAGCGTGGCATTGGTGAACGCGGCGTGGCCGGTGGCGCGGGTGACCGGCGACTCCGGCGCGTAGAGCCGCGGCTCGACGCCCTCGAAGTCCGCCTCGCCGGTGAAGCGCGGGTCGAAGAGCGCCTCGGCGAGCGTGCCGCGGACGGTGACTCCGAAGGGCTTCTCGAGGCGCTGGTCGAGGCGCAGCGCGCGCAGCGTGCCGAACAATCGCCCGCGGCCGGAGAGCGGCGCGCGCTTCTCCGGCGGCCGATAGGCCCACCTCACCTGCACGTCGAGCGGGTAGTCCGCCTTCGGCTGCAGCCAGCCACGGGCGTCGAGGTCGACGTCGGGCGAGATGACGTCGACGTCCTCGATGAGCAGCCGGTCGCGCCACTCGCCGGTCTTCATGGTGAGGCGCTGGATGACCAGTGGCCGGCCACCAGTGGGCCGTTCGATGCGCACGTCGTCGACGCGCAGCGCGCGCACGACGACGTTCCAGCGCAAGTCGACGTCGTGCAGCTTGCGCTCGGCCACCACCTCGCTGGGCAGGATGCGCACGCGCACGCCGCGGGCGGCAAGCTCGTCGATGTCGACCGCGCGGCGCCGCAGCCGCCAGGGGTGCCAGACCAGCCGCACCTCGGCGACGTCGACGACGAAGCGTTCGGTCTCGTAGTGCAGGTCGCGCAGCACCAGCGGTCCGCGAATCGGACCTTCGATGGCGCGCGCCTCGAGCTTGCCGGGCACCAGCGTCGAGACGCGCGCGAAGATGAAGCGCGCGCCGGCGCGGCTGGCGACCGCCCACAGCAGGACCGCCAGCGCGAGCGCGAGAAGCACCACCACCCCTGCCGCTGCCAGCAGCGCGATGCGACGCGCGCGGCGGCGCTTCGGGGGCGGCAGCAGGGCCGGCTGCGTGTTGCGGGTGACCTCGGGCTCTTCGGGCTGGCTCATCGGTGCCGCGCTCGCCTCAGAGGTCCGGCCCGAGCGAGAAGTGGAAGCGGATCGGCGTCCCCGGCTCGTCGAGCGCGAAGGCGGCGTCGGCGCGCACCAGCCCCACCGGCGACAGCCAGCGGATGCCGGCGCCGGCGCCGGCCTTGAGGTCGCCGCCGCCTACCGCCAGCCGCTCCAGGGCGTTGCCGGTGTCGTAGAAGACGGCGGCGCCGAAGCGGCCGAAGTTGCGGAAGGAGAGCAGCAGCGCGTCGAACTCGATGCTCCCTTCCACCAGCGCATCGCCGCCGGTGGGCAGGCCGTTGCGGCGCGGGGTCAGCTCCTGGAAGCCGTAGCCCCGCACGCTCTGGTCGCCGCCGGCGTAGAAGCGCAGCGACGAGGGCAGCTCGTGGAAGTTCTGCGTCTCGGTGTAGCCCAGCCGCACGCGCGCCAGGCCGCGTACCGGGCCGAAGAGCCGCTGCACGTACTTCCCCTCGGCGATCCCCTGCACGAAGGTGGCGGTGGAGAGCGCCGACTCGTTCGCCGCTCGCAGCTGCAGGCGCACCTTGCGGCCGTGGAGCGGGTAGAGCACGTCGTCGGCCTGCAGCAGCGACAAGCTCGACTCTGGCATCAGCAGCTCGGCTCTGCCGACGTCGGGGCCGACAGTGAAGGTCTCGACCATGTAGGCGAGGTCGTAGTGCTCGCGCCACTTCCCCCGCGCGCGATCGAGACCGGCGGAGACGATGCCGCGGCGGTGCTTCTCGGTGTCGGAGTGGATGTCCTCGTAGCCGAGCGAGAAGGTGGTGTAGTCAGTGCGCGCCGCCGCCTTCGGCACCAGGTAGGTGCTGGTGAAGCGCTGGTCGACCTGCGAGGCGTTGAGCAGGATCTCGGCGCGGTGGCCGCGGCGGTTGACCCGCCGCACGTCGATGCCGACGGTGCCGCGGAGGCCGGTCTCGGGGCCGTAGCCGAGGCCGAGCGACCAGCGCTCGCGCCGCGCCGGCACCAGCGAGACGTGAATGGGCACGCGGCGGTCGACCGCTTCGTCCTCCTTCGGCAGCACCTCGACGCGCCGGAAGTAGGGGGTCGAGGAGAGCGCGTCTTGCAGCTGCAGCAGCTTCCTCAGGTCGAACGGCTCGCCGGTCTTGAACGGCACGTAGCCGTAGAGCAGCTCGGGGTTCAGCATCCCCTCGTCGAAGGTGACCTCGCCAAAGGCGTACTGCGGCCCGGTGTAGAAGCCGAGCCGCACGCGCGCCGTGTAGGCCGCGAGGTCGACGCGGATCTCGTGCTGCGTGAAGTCGGCCTCGAGGTAGCCGTGCGCCGCCGCGTAGTCGACCAGCGACTGCTTGCCGGCCTCGTAAGAGGTGTGCACCAGCGCGCTGCCGCGCCGCAACGGGAATCCCTGGATGATGCGGCGGAAGCCCTTGTCGCGCGCACCCGAGCCGGTGAGCTGCAGGTCGACGCCGGCGAGGCGCAGCAGCGGTCCGGGGTCGACCACGTAGCGGGCGACGAACTTGTCGCCCTGCTCCTCCAGCGACCCCTCGACGGTGGGCTTGTAGTAACCGAACGGTTGCAACGCCCGCTCGATGTCGCCTTCGGCCTGGTTGTGGAGCTGGTGGACGCGGGTGGGACTGGGGTTCTTGGCCTGGGCGATCGAGAGCAGCGCCCGGACGTTGTCGCGCACCGCGCCGCGCAGGCCCTCCAACTCGACCTTGACGTCCGCCGCGACGGCCGGCGCCGGCGCCAGGACCAAGAGGATGGCGGCGAAAGCGAGCGCGGCGAGCGCGACGCCGCGGAGTGCGTCGGGCCGAGCCCGGGCGCACACCCCCTCCCGCACCACCGCCGCCAGGGCGCCCCGGCGCTCGACCGCCATCAAGGGCGGCCACCTACAAAGCCTGTGCCAGGCGAACCGCGGCCGACTCCAGAAGCAAGTTCTCATTGACAGCCTTAAATCAGCCGATTATTCTGTACGTATGCCAATCGACGGAACGATCGACGACACCGACCTGCGCATCCTGGGGATGTTGCAGCTCAACGCCCGGATCTCCAACGCCGAGATCGCCCGCCAGGTGAACCTTGCGCCTTCGGCCACCCTCGAGAGGATGCGCAAGCTCGAGACGCGCGGCCTGGTGCAGGGATACACCGCCCGGCTGGCGCCGCGGCCGCTCGGCTACGGCCTCCTCGCCTTCGTCTTCGTGCGCTCCGACGAGCGCGTCGGCGACGGCACTACCGGCCAGCAGCTCGCCGCCATCCCGGAGGTGCAGGAAGTCCACCACATCGCCGGCGAGGACTGTTATCTGGTGAAGGTGCGCGCCGCCGACCCCGAGCACCTCGGCAAGCTGCTGCGCGAGAAGTTCGGCGCCGTGCCGCCGGTGCGCTCGACGCGCACCACCATCGTGCTCGACACCATCAAGGAAGACGCGCGGCTGCCGCTGCCCGAGCCGGAATCCGCTCCCGCCAACCTGGAGGCGGTCTCGTGACCGCCGCGGCCGCCGCCGCCGGCCGGCCCAGCCGCTGGAAGGTCGCCAGCGCTTTCGCCGCGGTCTACGTGGTCTGGGGCTCGACCTACCTCGCCATCAAGATCGCGCTCGAGTCGCTGCCGCCGTTCTGGATGGCCGCGAGCCGCTTCCTCATCGCCGGCGCGCTGCTCTACGTTTGGGCCCGCCGCCGCGGCGAGCCCAAACCGACACGCATTCACTGGCGCTCAGCCGTGATCGTCGGCGGCCTCCTCCTGATGGGTGGCAACGGCGGCGTCGTCTTCGCCGAGCAGCGCGTGCCCTCGGGGCTCGCCGCGCTGCTCGTCGCCACCGTGCCGCTGTGGATGGTGATGCTAGACGGCGCGGGCCGCGGCTGGCGCCGCCCGCCGGTGCAAGTGCTCCTCGGTATCGGCCTCGGCCTAGCCGGCGTGGCGCTACTCGTGGGCCCAGGGCGCTTCGCCGGCAGCCACGGCGTCGACCCGATCGGCGCCGCCGCGCTGCTCTTCGGCGCCCTCTGTTGGGCAACGGGCTCGCTCTACTCGAGGCGCGCACCGCTGCCGCCCTCGCCCCTGCTCGGTACCGCGATGGAGATGCTGGGCGGCGGCGCCTGCCTCCTCGTCGCCGGCCTCCTCACCGGCGAGTGGCAACGCCTCGACCTCGCCGCCGCAACGCCGCGCTCGCTCCTCGCCGTCGCTTACCTAGTGCTGTTCGGCTCGCTGGTCGGCTTCACCGCCTACGTCTGGCTCTTGCGCGTGAGCACGCCGCCGCTCGTCGCCACCTACGCCTACGTCAACCCGGTCGTTGCGGTCTTCCTAGGCTGGGCCTTCGCCGGCGAGCCCGTCACGGCGCGCACCATGGTGGCGGCAGCCGTGATCGTCG